>CAZVAW010000010.1:12283-35683 GCA_964625205.1 uncultured Desulfurococcaceae archaeon | reverse complement strand
TTTCTTACGATGATGATTTAGTTAAAAGAAAGACTAAGTCTATCTATAAAGTGTTTAGTTTCTCGTTAAACTCTTTTTAACCATAGAGTGCCTTATCCCGGCCTCATTATTGTTTCTGTGTATATTCTTCTAGTAGTTGTTTTGCATACTCATATGTTATCTTGCCGTCTTTGATCATTCTTTCAGCGATCTTATCTATGAGGTCTCCGGTTGCGCCTGCCATGATCGCTAGGTTCTTGGCGTGTAGCCTCATATGGCCTTTCTGTATACCCTCATGTACTAGGGCTCTAAGTGCTGCTAGGTTTTGAGCTAGTCCGACGGCTGCCATTATCTCTGAGAGTTCTTTTGCTGTTTTTACTCCGAGGATCTTGAGGGCTATCTGAGCTATTGGGTGGACTTTGGTAGCTCCACCAACTGTGCCGATCTGTAGTGGTATCTCTAGTGTTCCTACAAGCATTCCTTCATCGTCGATCTCCCACCTACTTAATGGTTTATAAACCCCAGTTCTTGCCGCGTAAGCATGGGCTCCAGCCTCGATCGCTCTATGGTCTTGTGCTGTTGCTAACGCTACTGCTATGACCCCGTTCATTATACCCTTATTATGTGTAACCGCCCTATACGGATCGATCTCGGCTAATATGCTTGCCTCCACGATCTTACGGGCAATATCTTCTCCACCGACTGCCTCTGGCTTGGCACGGGCCCATGCACGTACTATTCTCCTTGTTGCATAATTACTTATGATCCTTAGCCGGGCCTCTCCACCAGTTATCTTCTCTAGTTTTGGTGCGAGGGCCTCGGCCATAGTGTTAACCGTGTTAGCTCCCATAGCGTCTTTAACGTCAACGATCAAGTGGACAACGATAACAGGGCCTATTCGTGAATCAAGTACTCTAACCTCTAGATCACGTGGGCCAGCACCTAGTTTAACGAGTAATGGTGCTTGTTGTCTAGCATAATCTAGTAGTTCTTCTTTATGCTCTAGTATTTTCATAGCCTTATAATATGGTGATGTAACGTTAACAAGGTGTATCTGGCCAATCATCTCCTGAGGCCCGGCTTGCGCGATAATACCATCTCCTTCTCGAAGCATCTTAGCAGCATTACTAGCTGCTGCTACAACGCTTGTCTCTTCAATAACCATTGGAACTAGATAGTCTTTGCCATTAATCCTGAAATTAGTCGCTACAGCGAATGGGTAGGTCATACCACCTACTACGTTCTCGATCATGGCATCAGCTATTTTCTCGTCGAGATTCCCTAGTTTTCTTAGCAATTGTTTCTCCTCCTCGGTTAACCCGGCCCACTCAGCCACGATCTCTAATCTCTTCTCTAGAGGTAATTTATAGAAGCCGGGTATACGGCTTGTTTTTTCACTCAAAACATCCTCACCTAACTATATCTAGAAGCGGGGATATAGTAAAAATGTATAACCCCCACTATATCTAGATTATGATTAATTCATTGTGTGGTGTGTCGTAATTGGTTCATGAATGGGCGTTGGCCGAGGCTATAGCCGAGTATCTTGATAATATGGCACGTGAGAAGGGGACTAGGGTTATTGAGAAAGTCGAGATTAGACTTGGTATGCTACAAGGTATTGATAGAGATGTACTTGATTATGCGTTAAAAGAGATTTTGAAAGAGAGAGGCTTTACTGTACATAATATAGTGTATCGTAACGTTGAGCTTCTCCTACGTTGTAGGAGATGCGGGTATCAGTGGAGTGTATCGATGGATGAGGTTGATGAAGCGGTTCGTGAAGCAATACATTTCGTCCCCGAGACTGTATATTCCTTCTTTAAATGCCCCCGTTGCGGATCACGTGATTTCGAAATAGTTAGTGGTAGGGGTGTTGAGATTGGAGAGATCACGTGGGGAGAGTGACCCTCGTCTATTTATCATCCCATATAGACTAGCTAGTGTTAAGAGGATCATAGCTGTTATGAGTAGTAAGGGTGGTGTTGGTAAGACTGTTGTTGCTACTTTAGCGGCTTTAAACCTTGCTAGTAAAGGGTTTAAGACTGGTTTATTAGATCTCGACTTTACTAATCCATCGACACATTTAGTGCTTGGTGTTAACCCGCTTGATTATGTGCCGGAGGAGGAAAAGGGTATTTTACCACCAGTTATTCATGGTGTTAAGTACTTGTCTATAGCAATGTATAGTGGTGATAAACCATTACCATTGAGAGGGGAGGGTGTTGATAACGCGTTTCGTGAGATACTCGCTATTACGCGTTGGGGTGATCTAGATTATTTATTGATCGATACACCGCCTGGTATGGGTGATGAGCATTTAAACTTGTTAACATATCTTGGTGACCGCGTTGAGATCGTGTTGGTGTCTACGCCTAGTAAATTAGCTTTAAAAAGTGTTGAGAGGCTTATAGAGCTATTACGTGATGGTGGTTATAAGATACTGGGTTTGATCGGTAACATGGATGATAAGGGTTTGATCGAGAAGTATTGTGTTGAGAGGAGGATAGATTATCTAGGCTCTATACCATATGACCCCGAGTTTGAAAATGTATTGGGAGACCTAGAGTCTATTAGACAAACTATTATATGGAATAAATTAGATGAGATAGTAGATAAGCTTGTAGAGATAAGTAGAGGTTGAGGGTTACTAGTTGAGTAAAGAGGAAAGCATTGATAGAGAAGCTGATGAGAAGGAGGAACTTATAGATATTTTTATCGAGTATAGTCATGGTAATGTATTAGCTGTTGCTCTCTCAATGATAGTATTACCTTTACTCCTATTATCAACCATACTATTAGGTGAAAACCCCATATTATGTGGTGTAGCCACTCTTATCTACTTAGTATTGTTAGCGCTTATTACTTATAGGTATTTCATTAATAGCTTGTCCGCGATCGATTTCAAGGAAGTGACTAGTTTCGACCCGGTATTGTTTCTGAAACTAGGTTTATTCTCATTATTTGGAGCCGCGGCATTATCTCTTCTAGTTGTTTTTAATGCGAGTACTTATTTAGGATATGTATTAGTTATTCTATGGGCGATATATGTTATTAGTCTTGCATATTTATCCTTTGTATTATTTAGAGTATTTGGGATTTTCAAGTATTTCATAGCAATGATCCTCTACATTATAGTAATACTAGCTACTTTGGTTATTCCACCACCATATTTCTACCCGTTAATATTTATACCAATGATTATAACGCAAGCAGGAGTAGGAGATACTATTAATAAATTAACTGGTAAGGGTAAGTTCGAGCTTCCTTCGAAAATGTATCGTAAAACATTATATGGTGACCGTAGAGAGTGGTTAGCATATTATGTTACTGAGTTGAATAGGATAGGTATTGGTGTATTAAGTATTGGGGTTGCCATGGTTATTGATCTATTAGCTTATCTAATACTACCATTAATTGATCAAGAAGCATATAAACTATATATTAATGTACAATTCCTAGGTCCTATGCAGGGTTTAGACTATTTTGCTCATATGAGAGAAGTACTTATGAATGCTGGAGGAGTATTAACCGAGGAAGTAATATATCTACTTATCATAACGCTTATTGCTTTAATAATGCTTGGTTTAAAATACTTTTTAATATTGAATGGTATAGTTAGACAAATTATGCCAGCAAGTTTTTCTTTAGAGTCATCATCAGCTATAGGAGGGGAGATCGCTGGAGTATTAAAGACTAGTATGGTGTTTAACCTATACTCAATACTTATCCTAGTCTACATGGCTTTAACTGGTTTAATAGGTATAGCTGGACTTGGTGATCCTAGTTTATTATCTATGCAATTAGGTGATATGTCATTAAAGGATGTATTAACGTATATCTCATATGTTCTTATTATGGCTTTATATGTTTTAAATGGTCTTTTCTGTTTGACAATGGCACATATTTTAGATAGCGTTGAGAAAAGCCTTAAGAAAGGGACAATAGGTTCTGCGCCTAGCTTGTTCTATATACCTCTCCTGCTATCTTCTCTCGCTATCCTACCATCTATTGTAACAATACTAAGTGAGGGGTTGAAAATTTCTGGTGAGGTACTTGATCTGCTTAAGTCACAAGATTTCATATTATTACTCGGATATGGTTTTATATTCTCAATGATGGCTGCTGCTTTTTCAGCATTAATTGCTTGTAGGAGAACCGTTGAGGTTTTACGCGAGGAGATAATGAGTTATGAGGGTTTAACCGAGTAAAGACTTGATCGTTATATGTGGTAGGGATTAACATTAAAATATTACTTGAGGTCATTACTTATTGTTTGAATAAAGACTTAGTGGGTGGCATCTTTGCAAGTTCTTGAAGAACTCCTAGTGATCAGGGCTAGTAACGAGAAATTCCGCGTCTCAGTCGTTGCTGATCGCTGTAAAGAATGTGGGCTTTGTATCGCTGTATGTCCTAAGAAAGTGCTTGTGAGAAGCAATAAGTATAACAAATACGGTTTTAGATACCCAGAGCCAGCTAGGATCGAGGAATGTATTGGTTGTAGATTATGCGAGTATAACTGCCCTGATTTCGCAATATATGTTGAAGAGGTGAGAAAATGAAACGCGTGTATACCCATGGTAACGAGGCTATAGCTGAGGGTGCTTTAACAGCGGGGTTGAGATTCTACGCCGGCTACCCAATAACACCAACATCTGATATCATGGAGTACTTGGCCCGGAAACTCCCAGAGCATGGCGGTGTATTGATGCAGTTTGAGGATGAGTTAGCAAGTATTAACGCAGCGATCGGGGCCTCATGGGCTGGCGCTAAATCAATGACCGCTACCTCCGGCCCTGGTTTCTCGTTAATGGTTGAAGGACTCGGCCTCGGTATTATTACTGAGACTCCTGTCGTAATAGCTTATGTTATGAGAGCTGGGCCATCAACTGGTGTTCCGACTAAGGCTACTCAAGCAGATATTATGCAGGCTCGTTTCGGATCGCATGGTGATTATATAATACCAGTATATGCTCCATCTAGTGTTCAGGAAGCATACGATCTTACGATCAAGGCTTTTAATACGGCGGAGATGCTGCGAACCCCAGTCATACTATTATCTGATGCTACTATAGCTCACTTGTGGGAATCAGCTGTTTTCCGTGAGCCCGGGGAGGTAGAGATTATTGAGCGTAAAAAACCAAAGGTTCCGCCAGAGGAGTATTGGCCTTATAAACCTGATGAAGACGATGGTGTCCCCCCAATGGCTGTTTTTGGCGAGGGGTACCACGTTATAGTTGAGTCTTTAACTCATGATGAGAGAGGCTACTATATACAAGATACTATGGTACAACGTAGAATGGTTGAAAGAATAGTTAATAAGATATTAAAGAATATTGACAAGATCTTCGAATACGATACATATTATTTGGATGATGCTAGATACGTGTTTATATCATTTGGTTCATCAGCACGTTCAACATTAGCTGTTGTAAGGGATCTTAGGAATGAGGGTATTAAAGCTGGTATGATTAAGTTGAAAACCATATGGCCTCTTAAAGATGATCTGATCAGGAAATTATGTAGTAATGCTGACAAGGTGTTTGTGGTGGAGAATAACATGGGTAAGCTCGTCTGGGATATTCAACGCATTGTCCGTGACCGTGAAGTTATCCCCGTTTCTATTATAGACCTTGATCTCCCCTCACCTAAAGAGATTAGGAGTGTGGTGGATAAATGGCTGTAATCACTTCTGAAAAGATCAGGCCAGGCGAGGCCTATCCGTTAGATAAGTATTTGAGACTACCACGTATACCTACGCTTTGGTGTGCTGGCTGTGGTTTAGGTGTTATGTTGCAAACGTTGTTAAGAGCTATTGATCGTAGGATTAAAGAGGGAGTGTTACATCGTGATAAGATCGCTTTTGTAACTGGTATTGGTTGTACGGCTCGTACAACATTCTATGTAGAGTTTGACGGTGCACATACACTACATGGTAGAGCAATAGCTTTTGCTACTGGCGTTAAATTAGCCAACCCCGAGATCGAGGTCATAGTACTTGGTGGTGATGGAGACATAGCTGGTATTGGTGGTAACCACTTAATACACGCTGCTCGGCGTAACATGGATCTCTTAGTAATAATGAATACTAACTTCATATACGCTATGACTGGTGGTCAGGTAGCACCTACTACGCCTCCCGGCCTCTATACCACGACAACACCATATGGTAATCTAGAGAAACCTATGAATGTGATAAGGTTGTTATCAGCATTTGACGTTAACTATGTGGCTAGAGGCTCTACTGTTTATCCACAAATACTTGAGCAGTACTTCTATAAAGCACTTGGTATGAAGGGGTTTAGGTTTATCGAGGTAGTATCTACTTGTCCCGAGGTATTTGGTAGACATATTGGTTTACGTGACCCGGTAGAACTATATAATGAGCTTAAGAAACGTGTAAAGTATAAGCCGAGACCTAGTATTGAGGAGTCTGAGCTTGACTGGAATAAGGGTATTGTATTAGGAGAATACATTATCAATAACTATCCCGGCTACATAGAATATATTAGGGAGAGAGGTGGTAGAAAGTGAAGCATGAGATCATAGTTATTGGGCGTGGCGGCCAAGGCATACTATTATTTGGAAGAATACTTGGCACAGCAGCCGCTAAACATACTGGTTTAAACGTTGCAGCTACTGAATCATATGGTTCTGAGACGCGTGGTACAGAGTCTCGTGTTGAGATGATATTATCAGATGAAGAAGGTGAAATAGACTATATCCGGGTCAGGAGAGCCACGATATTCCTAGTTATGTATCCATTAAATCTAGAGAAATACTATGACCTTATAAGTAAGGATACGATAGTATTCCTAAACTCAACATACATTAATGAATTACCAGTAGAAGCTGGTAAGGTCTATAAAGCACCTTATAACGAGATCGCTGAGAAAGAAACTGGTACTATACGTACTGCTAACATGGTTGCTATGGGCCATCTCGTGGGTAAAACAGGGATTGTTAAACCAGAGGATATTGAGAAAGCTATTACTGAGCTAGTTCGTAAAGACTGGGTTGATAAGAATATTAAGGCTTTTAGAGCCGGTCTCTCCCTCGATTAAACCATCTCTTTTCTCTATATTTTAGCCATAGCCAAGCCCGCGATCGCCAGCGTCTCCAAGCCCTGGTATTATAAAGTATTTATCGTTAAGAAACGGATCGATCTCAATAGTTATTATTGGTATATCTTTATATCTACTTCTAATGTATTCAATGCCATAACGACTAGCTATAACTGTTAATATGACTATATCTCTCCCCTTCCTCTCGTGTATAATCTCTATTGTCTTAGCCATTGTCTTACCAGTTGCAAGCATAGGGTCTCCGATTAGAATCGTGAATTGTGATAAATCCTCTGGTAGCCTCTGGTAATAGATCTCTACATCTAGTTCTTCGCCAGACTCTATTCTACGAGCTGCTACAAGGCCTAGGCCTGCCCATGGTATAGCATCCCATATACCATGTACTAATGGTATTGAAGCTCCCAGAATACCTATTATGAAAGCTGGTTTACCGGGTTTTAAACCATTTGCTCTAGCTAGGGGTGTCTCGACGAATATATTACTCCATTTTAAGTATTTTGAGGCTTCATATCCTAGTATAAAACCTGTTTTTCTCAAGTATTCGCGGAAAACTTGTGGTGGTGTGTTTCGATCTCTTAATATTGTTAAATAGTGTTTAGCTAATGGATTATCAACAACTATTATTTTCTCAGACTCCATGTAAACGCCCGGTAGAATAGTATATTGTTAAACATGGTTTAAAGCTTAACTGGGAGGTTCTCGGCCCAGATCCTACATGTGCCCTCTACACTAACCATACATGGTCCATATGGATTGCTTGGTGTACATCTCTTCATGAATAATGGGCAATCAGTTGGTTTAGCTAAGCCCAGTGTTACTTCAGGGCATTTACAACCCGGTAATCTATCTTCACGTGGCGTATCTTCTATCCCCAGTTGATAGAATAGATCGTGTTTCAAGTATTCACGTGCATGTACTGCTCCACTCGAAGATACTACACCTATTCCCCTCCAATAAGCATTTACTACTCTATATGTAGTCCACATGGTTTTCTTGGCGTGGAGGTTACCGTATGGTTTCACTACACGTTTATACTCGTTGATTAGATCCGGTTTTTCCTCGTAGAGCATTTTTAAGATATAAAGTATAGCTAATAAGACATCTACTGGTTCAAAACCAGCAACTACGGTTGGTATTTTATATATTCTTGGCAGGAATATCCATGGTTGAGAACCTATAACGGCTGATACGTGGCCGGGTGCTATAATACCGTGGAGTGTAGCCTCGGGCTTCTCATCTAGTAGATATTTCATGATAGGCGGTGTTAACCTGTAAGCTGATAATATCAATAGATTATCTGGTACAAGTCCTTGTTTCAATGGATAAGCTGTGGTAGGCATTGTTGTCTCAAAACCTACGGCGAAAAACACGTATTTCTTACTAGGGTTTTCACGTGCTTGTTTAACCGCGTCCATGAAACTATATACTATTCGTGTATCACCACCATGTATTCGGGCATCAAATAAACTTCTAACGCCTCTCAGCCTCGTCCCTGGCAACTTATACGAGTCTCCATATGATAATACCGTGTAACCCTCCATAGATAGTTTGATCAGTAAGTCGACGTAATAACCTGGCGTGATACATACTGGGCACCCTGGCCCCGCGATTAACTCCACGTTATCAGGCATTAATGATCTCAATCCATAATGTGTAATAGTCCATTCATGTGTACCGCAGAAATTCATGATCTTTATATGCTCATAGCCTTTACCACGGAGTTTATCGGCGTATTCATGGATTTTCTCAACAATAATGTTTGTTTGAGGACTTTTCTCGTACAAGCTCTTTATCTTCTCCTCAATAGACACTAGATACACCTTAGTACCTTGTTTATCCAGTACTTGTTTCCTATAATAACCATGTTATAGTATTTATTTTCTCCCAAGGTAAAGAGATAATGTTAGCCCCGAGGGATCAGTGGCTATTGTTATAGATTCATACTCTCTACCATATACTTTCTCAATATATTCTTTGACCTTGTGAGGATGTGGAAGCAGAGTATTATGTGCAGCGACTAGCGAGTATTTTACAAGGTTTTTCTCAAAATTCTCTAGGTATATATGGTATTCTTCTTTAGCGCCATCTATGAATAGAGACACTATATTATCGTCTACATGGTATTTACGCGCGTCTCCACATACAGCTTTCACATTATTAAGTCCTAGCTTGGATAAAGCTTTACGTGTTTCTTCTACACGATCGCATTTATTATCGATAGATATAAGCATTTTACCAGTCTCAGATACCGCTTTAGCTAACCATAATGTTGAAAAACCACGTCCAGTTCCAACCTCAACTACGACTCCATCGCGGTATTTCGTGATAAAACGAGTTATAATATACAAGGTTTTAGCAGTATTGTAATGTATAGGCATAGGTCCTTTAGATACTGATAAATTATAGATCTCAACGGTTTTCTCAAAGAATCTTTTATCATATCCACGCCACGAGATCAATGCTACGCCATTACCTACGGGTAAGTAGCTATATAATAGACCATATTCGGCGAGAATATTAGCTATTTTAGACCATATTGGTAATTCTTCGAAAACATTGAATACAACAATTAAAGAGTGCTTAGGAAGCCGTTTTATTTCGCTTAATAATTTAGTTTCTAGATCAACTACATCAACTAAAACTAGATCTGCTTCATTGATATTCGAAGTTTTCCCGATTTCCACAGAAACTCTATCGATAAGGCTCTGTAGATCATAAACTTTAACTAGGCATTCATTTTCTTTAATAGATTTAACCAGTATCGTGATCAAACGTACGTATTCTTTCAAAGTATAATCCCCTTTTAAATTAACTATATCCCACTATGTATTATTATTTAAGATTAACAAAAGAATAGCTATAATAAATAAGATTGTGGATCACTTACTCGTTAAACAATTTTCAGTGCAAATCTTAGATCCGGAGACGACTTAATTCTTGTTATTTAGAAAGTAATCCTAAATCCCAGTAGTAATAGTTAATAGAATATCATATGCTTCGGAGTAAAATAGTAAAGTAAACTGATTATCAAAAACCTATATAGTGTTTCAATAAATACTACAATAATATGATTTAAAAATAATAAAGCATAACTAGTTAAACAAACAATATTATAGTTAGGTGTATATTAATGGTGCTAACTATTTTCCATAAAATAGCCATAGTTATAGTAACAATAATAGTAATTTCGATAGCCGTATATGTGAGCATTCATCCCTTACCAACACTTGCCAAGGAACAAACAATATCAAATCCAACTATACCAACCACCTCATCTACCTCGCCAACCACTTCTACAAGTGGAAAACCAATATGTGAGAAAGAATATGCTCAGATAGTAGATGGCGTGATTTATATAGCTACGTTTCCACAGGAGATAAACGAGACTTACACGATTATATGGATGAGTATAGAGCTTCAAATCTCTATTAAGAACGTCGGGGATAAGATCATAACCATTAAG
Source organism: uncultured Desulfurococcaceae archaeon (assembly GCA_964625205.1). Lineage (GTDB taxonomy): Archaea > Thermoproteota > Thermoprotei_A > Sulfolobales > Desulfurococcaceae > CAZVAW01. The sequence continues at coordinate 25,156 of CAZVAW010000010.1, read as the reverse complement.
AATATAACTGTCGACGGCTATGACGTAAGAGGTTTTACTCCTATAAACTTGCGTCCGAACATGACGTATAATGGTGCCTACGTTGTTGATCTACCATTGGAATCGAACATAACTATCATTCCTCCCCCTAATGCCGTGACAATATATGATCCTAATTGGGAAAGAGGGACAGAACATGAGGTTGTTGTCTACTATAGTTTGTATGGAGAGAAGAAGATCTGCACTACATCGGCGACAATAACCGTCATGTAATTCAAACATTATTTTTTAATCATGTATTTAACGCGGTTTAAGTCATTATAAGTATCTATGTCAAGCACAACACCTGGATAGTTAGTCTCTAATGTCTTTAACCCCCACCAATATTTTTTAACGACATATTTTAGTCCACGTGTTTCCTCGGAAACAGTCAAGAGATCCCTAGTTAGTGAGGTACTAAATAATATCGGGTGTCCTTTGCGTCCAAGATAACTAGCTACTAGGATTAATGGTTTTTCTTCTCTAAACCTAGTGATCATTAAATCATAGATAACTGGTGGTATCCATGCACAGTCCCCGGGCGTGAAAATTATTGCTTCAACGCCACGGTAGTTCTCTACTACGTGTTTAACGCCTGTTTTAACACTACTACTCATTCCACGGGTATAGTCTGGGTTATGAATAAATACTAGTTTAGAATCTAGATCTGAGAGTAAAGACCTTATTTTATCCTCCATATAACCAGTCACTACTATTACTTGATCAACCATACTCTCTAATGCATTCTCCACAGTATATCTTATGATTGGTTTTCCCCACCAATTATAAAGCAACTTATTCCCGGGAAACCTAGTGCTCATACCAGCCGCTAATACTATTGTAACTATCAAGAGACTATACACCAGTCTGATATAGAGGTGGAAAACCTTATCTTCCTAGTTCACGTGTTCGTTCAAATAATTCTCTAGTGGCTTCGCCGAGTTCTTTGGTCTCACCAGTTTCTTCGACAACAACTGCTTCAGCTGGTTTCTCGCGTGTTACTTCTTCTAAGCCTTTCTCCGCCTTCTCTAGTTCTTCAACCGCTCTTCTATAGACGCTTTGTGGGTCTAGGTAGTAGTTGAATATTATTCTTGATACATCCCATACATCGAATATGTTCTTATAGATCATCCAGTTCAACACAGTCGCTTTCCTATATATCTCTTCAATAACATCCTCGAAATCCCATCCACGTTTCTCAGCAATATCTTTTAAGTGGTAACTATCGTTGAGATTTACTTCGAAAGTATCCTCGCGCGGATTCCACTTGGCGATCGTAACGTATTTACCCTCATCGACAACCTCTTGTACAATAGTAACCCTCCTCCTAACTCGAACAATGCCTCTCTCAACACGAGTAATAACTCTACTTAGATGAAGGAACATATTCATGAGCTTCATATAAGCGGGTGGAATATTCATTGGTGGGCTAGTAAGCCTTTTAATAGCATAATCTAGAGTCTCAGCATGAATAGTTGAATTATGGGTAAGTACAAGTCCGCCAGAGATGGCAAACATATGTGTACCCGGAACTTCGATGTCATATAATAGTGAATCTTTCTCTATAATTTCGGTACGAGTAACTCTATGTATATATAGTCCATCATATTTCTTGATCCTGGTATAGGTTTTTCTTTTTAGTAGCTCTTGTTTACCGAGGATTTCCAACATTTTAGCTTTACTATCTCCTCCGACAACTGTTATTACGTAGATAGTAGATGGTTTCTCAGCAAACCCTCTAGTATTATCGACAATTCTCAGAGAAGCCAATATGCCGAGACTTCTTAAAACTACAACTATTGATTCAGCAAGCTTTCTATTCACGGTTTGAGCTGTTAAACGAATATGGTTATTCTTATCAATTATAATGCTACCGTCTCCATCCCAATATCCCTCAATAATGCCTTTGCGAAAGTCTTCGGGGCCTCTCAAAGCTAAGTCTAATGGTACGCTACGATTATAGTCATTAAGTTTTCCTTTAAGAATCTCGTTAATTAATAGTGCGAATGCTTTAGAGTCGACATTTATATGGAGGTAATCATTCTTTGTTTTCATAATGTATATTGATTCTTTATCTAATCCTATTTTTCTTAGTTTTGTAATTATTTTATCTGCTAACCTTTTATCTTTGCCAGGATATAGTATGATTCGCCTTGGTAATCCATCTTTATTATCATATTGTATTGTTCCATCTGCCAGGAAAAATCCCAAGATATATCCAAAGTCTCTGTCTAGTTTTATTCTCATTGGAATAGATCTTCTTCCTTTTTCTCCAAATTTTACTCTCCCACTAACTAATTTTTCTAGTCCTACTCCTAATTCTACAAACAATTTATAAGGTATAGCTGCTCTTCCATAGTACCAGTCGTCAACATCTTTAATAGATCGGCCGATCTTATTCGCGGCTTTGTAAATGTCTCGTTTTTTAAATGTTTTAATTACATGGTTAACGTTTTCCACATAAAGTTTATCACTGTATTTTTCAAGTAATTTAATTGCATTAATCTCTTCAACCTTTTCATCTACTATTGCTGGGCTTTTTAATGAAACAAGTAAGTCTCCCTTCTTAAGTTTATATGCTGGTTTAGTAGTTAATTTCCCGTTCTCAAAAATTATTACAGGGTGATTCTCATGTACTTCATGTACAACTCCTCCTTCTAAATATATTCTGATAAATCTTCTTGAGCCGTTTTTAACTACAACTCTTGAAACAGGAACCCATATAGGTTTACCATTAGAGTATGTAAGTATTCTTAAATCTTTTATTTTATTTTCTATTACATCTTCAACAAGTTTACCTATCTCGTATAAGTCTATATGACCATTTACAGATGCAAGCACCAGTTGATCTCTCGGTAAGCATAATCCTCCATGGCCTGTATTATGTAGTAATATAGGTATTGGTCCTCCGAAGAAGGATTCAGTAGATGGTACTGATAAGTCATATACGTATCCATTATAGTTTTTCTTTCTGATCCTCTTTACTTTCAACACGATAATATTTCTATTAATTAATTCCTCTATTCTCCTCATATATTCTCTACTGAAATCCGTGAACTCCCCTTTTCTCTTGATCCATTCTAGGAGCTTCTCGGCTGTCTTTCTTGATATAAACTCTCTCTTAGTTATGTATGTTAGTTCGTATGGCATAGATTTTGGTTTAGTGAATTTAATTAACCTAAGTAGTGGTTTTACAGGTATTTTCTCAGAAGCATTAGGTATCTTGTATCCCTCATCAAGATATACAAGTACGTTATAGTATGTTTTTCCATTGTTTCTTCCAGTGCCTTTTTCAATTACTAGTTCTGAGTAGAATCCATGGTATCGTGCAAGCCATAGTAGTTGATATGCCAATTCTTTATTAGCTGTCGTATAACTTGTATATCTCCTCTTAAGAGTTCTACGAGAATCTGCTTTAAGTCCTTCAAAGAACGCTTTTACGACACTTCTAGGTGAATTCCATAAGATATATGGTATTTTCTTCTCTCTAAGTTTCCTGCCGAGTAGTTTTTCGAAAACTATTGCCAATAATGTATGTGGGTACTCGTATATCGTATATGTCTCACGTTTATCGATTACTGGTTTTAAACCAAATTTCTCATACATGATCCTTATTGTTTTCTCAGCTATTTCTTTCTCATCGTCTCCAAAGGTAAAGCATATACGTTTACTCTTATGTGTTTTAACGCATCCATCGGCTAGATAAACACCAAATACATATGCTAGTTTTTCGTCAAACACTAGTTTAGCAGGTAGAGTGTATTTGCTTCTGCGGAGCCTTAGTTTTTCGGTTTCTCCTTCTACATTATAAGTTTGTTTAAGAACTATGTATTGTTGAAGCGGTATAGGGTTCTTTCCTCCAGTATATATTTTCATTTCCTCGGATATACCGTCTACGTATATTTCACGTTGATCCTTTAATAGTGAGATCAGGTCAATGGTTTGATACTTAGTATTCTTATCTTTAACTCCTTTAAAGGATATAACAAGATCTCCCTCTCTTAAGAGAGTTACTGGTTTCTCAACTATATTAAGCGTATCTGGGTCTAAGACAAATACGCTATGGCTTCCCGTCGCTTCTACTTTACCTCCACCCTGATATTCTATCTCGTAGATCTCGTTAACACTATGTCTTAAAACGTACTTGATCGGTTTCCACACAACGTTGAATCCATCATTACTTAATACATAATATCCGTTTACAGGTTTTGCTATTCGCTCCTCTCCCTCTCTATAGAATTTGTCTACGAATTCGCCTATCTTAACTAACTCCGTATTTCCATTATCATCTTTAATTAATATCGGAGTATCATAGGATACACTAGCTAGGGCTTGGAATAATACGAATGCTTCTTCGCCACGTACCTCTCCCACGATAATGTAGTCTGGACGATATCTTAGACTTAGTTTTACAAGGTCGAATAACCTGATATTAGTGCCTGCTTCACGTGATCCAACTAAGTATGTTTCACGTGTAGTTAATTGCACCCAATTATCATGTGGAAGATTAAGCTCGGGAGTATCCTCTACAGTAACTATCTTCATACCAGGTTTGATAAACAACGATATTACGTTTAACAAGGTAGTGTTGTGGTTAAGTCTCCAACCGATTTGTCCAATTACGAAGTTATGCGTACCCTCGACTTCTAGATCATATAGGTATTCTTTAGTGGGCTCTATTTTCTCGATTCTCTTAACTTTCTCGAAGTAAATGTCTCCTTCAATTAGCTTATTTAGTTTCTGAATAGCCTTGATAACCTCATGATCACCTACTTCTTCAGCCTTACTACTATAGTATTCGGTAAACTTTACAAGTACCTCTCTACCAGGCTTTCTACGTCCATACTCATATTGTCTTAGGTATCTACTTGGTAAACCAAGTTCTTTTTCAACAGTCTTTTTACCAATGCCTAATTTTTCTCTAATTTTTTTAACATACTCAAATACTGGGTAGACATCATTATTTGGATTCCTCGGTATTTTTTCGTAGAGTTTTAGTGCTGTTTCAACTATCTTCTTCTTACTACTTGATATTAGATAATCTCTAATGTAGAGTAGGAATTTCGATGCTTCATTACCATAGATCCTTAATATATAGTATGGCTTACTCTTTACATTCTTAACTTGTATTACATGTCTAATTCTTAGTCTCTTCAATAAGAAACTAACACCATTTATTAATTCTTTTGAACGACTAGAGTACTCGACAATAAGCTCTACACTATGTTCTCTGGTAGACTTTAGATAGATTGAACCATCACTTTCAAGTAAACCAGTTAAATAGGCTAGTATAACTGTCTTGTCTTTTGAAAACATTATCTCATATGGAACTCTTAGAGAATCAGACTTCTTATCATCATATAGATCTCGTAGCTTATTGTATAAACTATTATCTCTAAATCTAACGATCTTCACACCGTTTCTCTTATCAACCGATATATAAGCTCTGGCTTTGAATAGTTTACCTATAATTCCTACCATTTTATCTATTAGATCTTCGTCTCTCGATGTAAAACCTATTACATTGCTATTGCTTTCGAGATACCCATCACCACTCCATAATCCTATGAAATAAGCATATTCAGGAGATATGCTTATGTGACCATTGTATTCAATGTCCAACCATGTATTAACAATGTAGTCTCCAGGAGCCAGCTCTGAGGCTTTAACGGGAACTAGCTCTAGTGTTTCCGGATCTATCTTTATAAAGTTATGGTCAACCGTAGTAGTGATTATGGAGGTTTCAGTGACTACTTTAACTAATGGCCTGTTATCACGATGCTTGATCACTTTATTAACTTTCATCCACTTTAATTTATAGTCTTTGTCAATACTTAACACGTATAACTTATCATTAACATTTTTCACGATATGTCCGTCGATCATATATTCATCTGATTTAATCATGTCATACAATTTTGACGCTTGAACCAGCATTGGAGTATCGTTGATCTTAACTATTAACTGCGTATCACCTGGGAAACTCTTACCAGTACCAGTACCTCCAGCTATCATTGCTGTTTTCATGTGTTCGATCATTGTCCATAGGTAGGCTGCTAGTAGTGAGTTGATTGTACCAGACTTGATCAACTCTGTTACACTGAATGGTTTTTCACGGAATTTCCTGATCGTGAATGTGGGGCCTTTGACAGATACTTCGCGTCCAAATGTTGCTGCTAAACGGTGTTTCTCGGGTAACATCGCATCTACTATTGGGAATGCTATGCTGACGTGTTTACCGGCCATGTGTGTTAACTTCATAACGTATTCGTTGAGGTAGTCCTCATCCACAAACGTTATGTTTGTAGGTATGCTCTCGTATTTACGATGCCATACATAGATCGGTATACCTACACCGTTGCATGATATATCCTCAATATTAGGGTCTTTCATCAACGGGTCGATCGGGCCGTATCCGAGCAGGTTTCTCTCAACATAGTAGAGTAGTTTAAGCCTACGCGCGCCGACAAGCCCGAGTTTAGTCCTATATTTCTCGACAATTCTCTCTGTTTCACGAAACACATACCCCTTTAGATCCTTTACATCCTCAGGCTTTGTAGGCGGCCTAATCTCGTCCATTAGGATATTTGTTAGTTTCTCCAATACTTCCTTATCCTCTGGAGTTAAACCATATTCTTCGACGAAATACATTGGCCCCTCGTCTGTCTCAGCTATAGTTACTTTTACGAAAGGCTTATGTACATAGTAGCTTTCAATAACACGATAGCTAGGGTCGCGGGCAACTACTTGTACAGGCTCTCCTAGTAGGAGGGCTGATTTTAAAGCTCCAGTTAACTCCTCCTCTTTAGACGATACTTTTTCAGGCTTATGTTTTATTCTTGATAAACGGAAAATAATTCTCTTAATACTTGCCAAAACCTATACACAACCTCCAGTATACGGTAGTACTTATCCAATACTGTTATAAAATAATTTAAAGATGTTAAAATATATAATGCTTATGAAATAGTCTAGCTGAGAGGAAAATATACATGGCTATACCTGCTAGGAGAGAAGCTCCTCCAAAGAAATTTAGTTTTTGGGATTGGGTTTACAAGTATTTTGAGAAACCAGGTAAATACTTATTATCAATATACTATAACTTACCACGTGATATTAGGAGAAGTGGTTTACATATATACCCGGATGTATATGCTTCATTCGTTGTATTCGCTACACTGGTCTCAACAGTCATCTGTATATTATTAGCTATACTCTTCTTTAGCCTAGGAATATATATGATCGTACCAGTATTTGTTGGTTTACCATTCTTTATATTCCTACTACTGATCCATCTACCATCACTTATAGGTAGTAGTAGAGCTGGTGGTATAGAGGGTGAATTTCCATATACTACCTCCTACCTTAGTATGATGGTTATGAGTGGTTTGTCGCCTTATGTTGCTTTCGAGAGAATAATACATGCTAGTAAAATCTTTACTAAAAGCTCTGAGCTTGCCCAGAGATTCATACTACTTGTTAAAGTACTTGGTAAAGATCCGTTAACGGCTTTCTCCGTTATATCAGAGAGAACAGCCAGTGCTACGGTTCGAGACCTATTAATGGGTTATGTGACAACCGTACGTGCAGGTGGTGATGTAGTAGATTATCTTAGTAAGAAAGCACGTCTAATGTTCGCAGAAATACTTGTTAAGATGAAGATCGCGGCCGATAGGCTCGGTGGTTTACTTGAGGCGTACCTAGCCCTCGTGCTCCTCTCAATGATCAGTTTAACGATCATGTATTTCGTAACAACCTCTTTTGTAGGTTTTCTACCATTTGGTATTTCCCCGGTAATACTGTTCCTAATACTATACGTTCTTATTCCAATGATCTCGTTTCTAGTTATTTACCTCGCCGATCTACTCCAGTATAAGGAGCCTTGGGTTGATTGGAGACCCTATTACCTATTCTTTGGAGTCACAATACCGTTAACTGCGTATTTCACGGTATTTGGTATAATATTGTATCAAGCACTACCACCATATAACCCATTACGTGAGTCATTCCTAGTATCTGGTTTGAACACTATATTAACAGCACCAGCAAGAGCTATTGGTTTAAAAGAATACCTATATCCCACCGTGGGTTTCGCTATGGCTTTAATAATATCAACTATACCATCAGCAATATACGCTGAGCTTAAAGGACGGGAATATAAAATTGTTAATGGTATTACGAGGTTTTTAAGAGACCTTGTTGAAGTTAGGAAAACCGGGATTTCGCCGGAGAGGGCTATCATAGAGTTATCGAATAGAAACTATGGTATATTCACGAAACATTTAAAAAGAATAGCTCTACATTTAAGCCTTGGAATACCATTACGTAGGATTATTGAAGATATATTCAAGAACATTATAGTATGGAGGGCTAAGGTTCTCTTATTCGTAATGACTGATACGATCGAGGTTGGGGGAGGAACTATTGAGACTATGGAGAACCTAGCATGGTTCGCTGAGAGTGTTGAAGCTATTGATGAGGAGAAAAAGAAAAACCTTCGAACACTATTGATAGTACCATACATGGGAGCTATACTATCCACTGTAACAATAATACTCTTAGCTGTATACATGGGTTCATTGCCAATAATCGTTGGAGCATACGAATTAGCAGCTGGTATGACGCTACCAGCGGTTGTTTTGAATAACTATATAATGGGCCTTGTAGCAGGTAAAGTATCATCTGGTTCAACCGCTGCCGGGTTTAAACATGCGTTAATACTAACGCTGTTGGCACTGGGTATACTATTGGCTACTAAGTTTATCAGTATAGGTTTACCAGGTATGGGGTGATGATTTGAGAGGAGTAAGTGAGGCCATATCCACCATTATAATTGCTGGCACGGTTATTATGGTTTCATTAACTGTTTTCTACTATTCATTAGTTAATCTACAACAAGCAACACTTTCCACAGAATATGGTTACATACGATCTGTTTTCTTGGGTTTAGCAGATTCTTTCCCCGATATTATTGAAGGGGGATCGTATGGCGCACGTATACCTTCGCGTATGGTCGGTGTTGGTTATATTAATTTAACTGATACAACGATAAGATTGGTTGTCATGAATGGCTCTAATGTATTGATAAACTATAGTGATACACCAATGGCTTTACATGCTTCAACATATGCTTCACTTATCGTTAACGAACGCATAGTATATGGTAGAGATGATCTGGTTGTTAACGAGACTTCATTAATACCATTTATACGTGAATATTATAGTGAAGGTGCTACACACTTAGTTTTTGACACAGCCCGTTTTTATGTAAAGATCTATGAATACGACACTAACGGTGAACACGTTTACATGATCAACTTAATATACGTTAAAACTACTGTGAAAATACTTTCCTCGAAACCTGTTCAATTAACCGTATCTCTAGGTGCTAATATATTGAGTAATAGGTTGGCCGGGATTACTGATCTACGTTTAATAAAGATAAGAGGAGGGGCCACCGAAGTCGTTGATCTTAGTGATTTAATACCCAATCCAGTCCCTGGCTCTACTTATGTAGCGAATATTGTTGTTAAGGAAGTTGTTATGGTGCTTACGTAATGGTTTCGACAACTATTGTCCACATAATAGGTTTTACAGCGTTAATAGTTGTTTTAGCTACTGTAATCGGATATGTTGGTTATAATACACAGTTATTGATAATTGAGAATGAGAGAAAGAATTTTGAGAAAATAACTGAGGCTCTCGCGTTACAACTTCGTTATTTATTCAAGGTAAATACTAATATGTCTATAGTGCTAAGGTATCCATTAGAGGTGATCTATAATCATGAGTACAATATAATAATTGGTAGTGGCAAGGCGATCACAAGGACGTACCCGTTTATAACTGGATTAGATGAAAACACATTATATGTTGTTGCCGTCGATTTTACAAGCCAAGTATATACTTTTTCACCGATAACTGTTAATTCTACTTCAAAACCGATTATATTAAATGAAAATCCAAAGATCTTTGGTAGTACAACTATTACTGTTGTTGAGAAAATAGATGCGGGAAACTATATATATTTAGATATAGTTATTAGAGGTGTTAGAAAGGGTTGAAGGAGATAGTTGAATACATACTGGCTACTCTTATAATTGCCTCGATCATACCGGTTTATGATTATATAATGTCAACTATGTATTCACCTCCAGAGCTTAGGGTAGAGGAGACCACTGTTTATTCTTTCGCTGACCAAGTTATACCGATCATATATGATGCTAGCCTATATGGTAACTTATCCTCGCCTTTGCTTGATCTCACGACTTTGATCAAGAATAAACTGCCCTATATAGCTGATAAATATGGTTTTCATATTGAAATGATTTCTTCAGGTATAACTAGTATAGAAGTTGATACTTCCATTAAGGTATACACTATTATGCAAGGTAATGTAACCATATTGATGATCTATAGTAACGGCTCCGCCTATAATATTACATTGTATACTCCATCAATAGATCTCGGTAACGGGACTTATGTATACGAGTATATACCGCCTAATATTGATGAGATCGTTTTTGTATCAGCAGTTTTAGATACTGGATATTATCGTTTTATAGACTACTACTATAGTGGTGCTGAGAGGATCTATGTAGGTAATTACGAGGGTTCTCTAGCTATTATCTCGCCCTCCAGATCTCTGGCGTTATATACACTACCGAATGGTTATTCTGGTTTACCGATCACTATCGTATCCTATACTGGTAATTGGTTCGAATCATTGAAAGATGTTGTTAAATATGGTAATGTGATCGGAATAGGCAATATCCTTATAGGGTGGAGTTTCTTCTACGGACCATATATACAGTACGACGTATATTATGACTCTAGAACTATTAGGTATTATGGACTATATAATGAGACTATAACGGTTAATGGCGTAGATTATGATGTTGTAAACGTTAGCCTAGTATACAACTATACAATTGACACTGTGCGATATCGTTACTATCTATTCTCTGGTACGGTAACGTCTACATTAGTAGATAGTGTTTCATACTATATGTTGACAAAACCAATTAACGCACCAATATATAATTTGCCGATAATATATGGTAGAGGCTCTAATGGTAAAATATACGTTGGTATATGGTATCCGCATAGACTATCTTTTGGAGACACTCTACCCACTGGTATCCCGGTTACAAAAATAACTATTCTTAGGAGAATAGGAATGGTTGACTACTATATAACGATCTATATGTGGAGGAGGACGGTAACATGAGAAGCCAAAGTATACTTGTTGCTTCTTTCATGGCCGTTGCTCTTGTAGTTATACTTCTATTTATTGAATTCATATACATATTACCAGAAACACTTACTACTAAGGAGGCTGGTGTTGCTAATATCGAGATATATAAACTTATTGATTCACGTGCTAACTGGACTGCCAAAGATCTCGTTGAAGCGATCGTCTCTAGATACAATCCGGACTACGTCAATGTTTCTATTAAAGTATATGATATATTGAATAACGATAGCCTGATCTTATCTGATAAAACGACTTATAAACTCTATAATGTCTCATTAAACGAGCTACTCATATACAAATATGCTTACACTAAGCTTTACCGTAACGGTCACTATGTTGAATATCTTGTAGAGGTGGGGTTTAAATGAAGGGAGCTATACCTTTAATCATTGCAACAGTTATAGTCTTAGCTATACTACTGTCTTCACTATACTTTATAACAACAATAAATATTAGATCAAGTATCGTGAAGACGCCGTATAGTGTTGTTGAATGGGTGAGAATTGAGGAAGAACTAGATACTCTTGCCCAGATCTGTTTGCGTGAGTCTAGCCGTTATGCTGACCAAGTATTTGTTTCAACTTATAACGAGTTAACACAAGATATCGACTATACTAATATTCAGGAAGCATTATACGAGCTAGAACAAGCTGTTATAACTGCTTCGCAATTAGCTGATCAGGCTATGGATAGGAAGTTTAACGAGATTCTAGGAAATTGGAGTTTATTAAAGGAGAGGGAGGGGTACATAGTTTCTTTTGAAGAGAAGAACTCTACATATTACGTCGGGTTTGGCGAAGGATATAGTAATATTTACTTCAGGATAACGATCATTAATTTAAATGGAGAATATAGAGTGTTTACGCGTAATTATACAGTATATTTCGGGTTAGAGCTTGAGAGAACTAATATTGACTTATTAAGCATAATGCTCGACCTACTACGTCTTCTCGGCTTAGACTTTATACCCGGCGTTAACCTCACAGTAACTTTTCGTGCTACTGCATATGTTGATTTCAATGGTGTTAAACAATACTATATAGTTAGTAGAGAGAGTGGAGAGATAATTGCTAACGATGTATTACGTGGGTTTTTATCACGATTACTCGGCGGAGGAGGCACTGCTACAGTCACTTATACACCGGCTGGTATGTTCTACTATGGTGAGGGAAAGACGGAGATCATGTACTACTTGGATGTTTCAGCAGCTCTAGCTAGTATACTTATGATTATTTTCGAAGGAGACGTAGTAGGAGCTACTTCGTATATAGATGTAGATGGTTTTATAGCACGTTCAGCGATCTCTATAGTATAACCCCGGGAATAGCCTAGTATATCGTTTTTAAATACCTTGTTTAAACAACTCTTAATAACCCGTAAATATCCATAGGAAATACTTTTTAAACAAATAAATATTATATATACAATGAAACGTTTTAAAGGGTGTGACTCGTGAAAGCGATCTCCCCAGTTATAGCCACTGTAATAATTGTAGCAGTAGCGATCGCCATATCGATCGCCGTAGCATTATGGATCAGTGGCGTAGTAGGTGGTATGACCAGGACCGAGAGATTAGACATCACAGCATCCTATGTATC
>CAZVAW010000010.1:0-12183 GCA_964625205.1 uncultured Desulfurococcaceae archaeon | reverse complement strand
TAGTAGGTGGTATGACCAGGACCGAGAGATTAGACATCACAGCATCCTATGTATCAAACACCAACTATGTAGCTGGCAACAAGACCTATTGGGTAATTACGTTAAAGATCTACAACAAGGGTTCGGCTGACACCTCCATTGACATGGTATTTGTCAATAACAAACCACTAGATTGTACAGTACACAAACAACCAACTGGTAGTGAAACTGAAACTTGGTATAGTGGAACTACATGTCCAACCCCAATAAGTGCTGGTGGTAATGTAGAGGTACAGATTTACCTCGACAAAAACACCTATAAGTCTGGTCAAAACATACAGATCGTCGTCCACACTTCAACTGGTGGACAATATCCAACTCAAGTCACATTACCATAAAGTAGCTCGTATTTACCATGGCTGCTTGAAAATCTAAATATTTTTTAATCTTCTCTCACACTTTCTCCCAATTTATCCTAGATGAGCTTTTTAAACCATATTTAGATACAATCAAGGGTGTTGTTTCGACTTCTTGCCTATTTGTTGATAAAGACTCTTTTGTGTAGAAACTGGTTTTCAATATATTTTTATTCCATATTCTATGTTCGTTGCATGATCAAGTTTAATAACCAGTAATGTATCAGATCATATTGATAAGGGTTTAGAATGTATGGGTGAGGAGATGTGAGTGAGAAAAAGAAAACCGCTAAGGAGATCATTCTTGAGACGTTGAAGAAAGAGAAGAAACCATTGACTCCTAAGGAGATCCAGAAACTTACAAACCTTAACTACAACACTATACGTGGTCGTCTACAAGACTTGAAGAAGGCTGGGCTTGTCGTACGTACTGATGAGGGCTGGATATATAAGGAATATGCTGAGAAGAAAGAGAAGAAACGTAGGGGTAGAAAGAAGAAGTAGTTCATTTTTCTTTTTTCTCCCCTCAATCATCCTTATATAGGTTTTTAGCACTCTTTACAACATAATCTATTGATAACACTAGGCTATATGTATCAAGTGATACTTCGATTCTGGTGATAGGTAATGGTTAATGAGGAGTTTCGAGGATATTATCATAGGTTTAGTTGGAAAGAGATAAGCGACCCTATATATGGTTACGTGTATTTCAACCGTGAGGTTGAGGAACACGTTATTAATCACGTGTTGATCCAAAGACTACGCTATATTATGCAGTTACAAACAGCACACCTAGTATATCCTGGTGCTGTCCATACACGTTTTCAACACTCACTCGGCGTTATGCACCTGGCCGGGCTTATGGCCGAGGATCTACTATCTAAAATTATAAATTATTATGGCGAGGAATATCTTGAAGGCTATAGTCGTGCATCGCTATTACAAGCTGTTAGGCTGGCTGGGTTACTACATGATGCTGGACACGCTTGTTTCGGCCATGCATTCGAGGAAATAGTATTGTTTAGTAGAAGTGATTTGCCCGAGGAAATAGCTAATCATGAGAGAATAGGGTATGTCCTAGTTAAGAATATGTTAGAGGATATGTTAACCCGGTTTGAGAGAAACTATGGATTAGACCACTTATATGAGATATTGTTAAAGATACTTGGTAGTGAGAGACCACGCGAGAGAATCATTACTTTCATGAGATGGATTGTTAAGGAAAGCTTATACCCAGCTGATATTCTTGATTTCCTAAGACGTGACAGCTACTATACAGGTACACATGAGTATGGATATATTGATTACCAGAGACTCTATAAGAATACCTACCCATATATTGAGGAGGATAAAACACTTCTATTACTTGACCGTAATGCTTGGGGGGAGTTCCGCGCCTATCTATACGCTAAAGCTAACATGTATGAACACGTCTACCTCCATAGCGTTAACCGTGCATTTGACAAGTTGTTAAAGGAGATTATCGAGAAACTAGATGAAGAGATTAATTTCGTTGAGAGAGTAAAGGATATTTTGAGAAATAAGCCGGAGAGTTACCTATTATTAACAGATGCTTACATGTACTCGATAATGTTAGACAAAGCTATTAGAGGCGATGGCGAAGTAGGTGTTCTTACTCGTAAATTATTGATTGAGAGAAAACCAGAGTGGAAAAGAGTAGGGCGTGAATACATATTGGCTAGTTACAAGGGACCAGTAGCTATACATCATATATTGAAATTCATATTTAACCGTGATTATAGGGTTAAAGTTAGGAGAGCATTAGAGGAAAAACTAATGGATAAACTAAAGAGTAGAGGTGTTGAACCCGAGGATATATGGGTTGATGTAGTGAATATATCGCCAGTACCAGAATCTATGTTACTCCCAGGTAAAACTGGTGAAGGTGTTAAAATGCTCACATTATTCATGGGTAAGAGGAAAGGAACACGTATTGTAAGGGATCAAGAAGTTATGTTGATCCGTGAAGGTTTACCCTTAATGACTATTTTCCGAACATATATCCGTAGAGGACTACATAGGCTAGAATATGAAGCAATAGTATCCGAGACACTAACACAAGCTATCGAGGAAGAACTTAGAATGTCTGGCTACGATAAGGAATATGAGAGGATCCTAGAGGAAATCTATAGTGATGTCTCAAGTGAAGAGTTTAAGAGAAAAGTAACTAAGTAAAGCTATGGAGAAAAAGCTATTATTTATCAATACTAGTCATCTTTGCATTCTTTAAAACCTTTTCAAGAACTTTCTCGACTCTATCATCAAAAACACACTTAACTACTGGCTCCCTCCTTACCTTGAGACGACCATTTGTTTTTTCAACAACATTTATTATTTCAAATAAAGCTAATGCGGCGTCTACTTCAGCACTACGTGGCGAGTCTCCATACCAGATCCAATTGTTTATCTCAAGTATTCCTTCTTTACTCAACTCGTATACTATCCTATGAAAAGCCCAAGTATCTATTTCACCAAGCCTCCATAGTAGACAGTGTAGGAATTTTAGCCAAGAGTTATCGAAAACACCCAAACCAGCTATCATCTCCACATAATTCTTAAAATACGTAGCGAAGAGTGTTTCTACCCCAATATATTAGGGAGACATATTAAAAGCGGTGGTCAACCGTATTTTCCCAATAATCCTCAGATATAACTCTACCTAGGAGAGCCAGAATACAATGAATAACGCCCAACCAGTTAAAATATTAACTATGTTGAATGGTAAACTGTATTTAATGAATCCAGCAAAACTCACCCTATAGTTTTTCTTTTCCAACAACCTAATCGTGACAAGGTTTGCCGACGCCCCAATATATGTTATGCCCCCGCCGAGCGTTGCACCTAGTAATAATGCCCAAGCATATATGATCGGGTCTCTACCAGTATCTCTCGCTAAACCATCGATCACGGGAAGCATTGTGGCTACATATGGTACATTATCAAGTACAGCCGATACAGCTACCGAGAACCATATTAAGACAGCTGTTAGGAGAAACAAGTTATTACCAGTTAAACTAATTAGTTCCTTAGCAAATCTCTCGGCTAAACCATATTTAGCGAAAGCACCAGATAACACGAAGACACCGGCTAGGAAAACCAGTAATTCCCATTCAAAACCATTTTTAAAAGCGTATACTACGTTCTTCTTATCTCTATGAAGAAGTAAGCGTGTTAAAGCTAAACCACCAACCCCCACGGCAGCCGCTAATGAGAGTGGCGTATGTATTATGTCGCGGATACTAAGTAGGATAATCTTTATTGATAGAAAGAATAGGGTTTCAAATACGAATAACTTATCGATTCCGCTCCATATGTTCTTCTTATCAAAGACTATTTCTCCAAACGTGATCTCCTCCGTTCTCCTCCCGATATAGAAATACGTATATGTTAGACAAGACACGATCATGGGTATTAGTGTTATGAAAAACATTGATGGTTTACCATCGTAGAATATAAAGTCTATAAAAGATAGATCATAGTGGCCAGCCGTTATAATTGCCGGAGGATCACCGATCATTGTCGCAGAGCCAGACATATTAGCTGCTAATGCTATACCGATCATTAATGGTACAATGTTTACACCAGTTATCTTTCCAATTTTGAAAACAATTGGTGCAAACAATAATACCGTGGTAACGTTTTCTAACGCTATACTAACTATTCCAGCCGCTAGAATAAGTGCTAGGAATAATATGAATGTATTCCTAATTTTGTATACAAGGTAACGGGCTATAAGTTCAGCAATACCAGATATTTCTAGAAAAACCGTGTATATACTCATACCAAGTATTAAGCCTAATACATCCCAGTTAATATAGGATATTAGCTCTTCTATCGAGACAGCTTGTGATACTAGAAGTACAATTATCAGAAGTAACCCAATAACATATCGTTTAGGCCTACCTATCGCTACTAGTGTCACCATTAGGATTAATAAGATCAACACTAGTATATCATACATTGCTTCAATACCCTATATTGTCAAATTACTGTACTTCAACACTATAATAGCCGAGCCATATAGATAGTTGAGAAATAAAAGAATAAAAGTATTGCTCGAACAAGTTAAGCTATTGTAAATAATTGATTTATCACTTAATGAAACCAGAGAAAATAGCAACTACCACGTCTAAGAGAGTAAAACAAAAATACTGGATTCTTACCTAGGATCAATATAAGGTGATTTACATGATGAGGAATATAGTTGTATTAATAATTTTAACATTGATGTTATCACTAACATTCCAAAACCCAGTAAGGGCAGAAAGTAATTATCCTAACATATACATTACAGTAGATTGGGTAAAATACGCAAACCCATCAACAGGTATGGATCAAGCCTATGGCGTCTGTGGAGTGGGTGATGTAATATATATTATCGGTTCAGCACAGAAATCGTTAATCGACTATAGTTTTAGGATTGAAATGAGAAACAAGTCTACTGGTGAATTGATTAAGATATGGGAATTGAATCCATCAGATGATATGGATGAATTATTTAACTGTATCATCATAGGTGATAAACTTTATGCTGTAGGCTACGAGTATAGTGGTGCTGGTGGATGGTTTGATTACCAATGGAGTATTGTAGAACTTGACCTACAATTAAACCTTGTAAAACATGTAACCATTAATCCAACAGATGGTGATGATAAAGCTATAAGCTTAGTTAGTGATGGTTCTTACCTATATGTTGTAGGGTTTAAATCTATATCATCACTCTATGGCGAGGACACGGCATGGTTTATTGCAAAACTAGACCTTACAACTTTAGATACGGTTAAAACAGTAGAGTTTAACCCAAGTGAGGATGAAGACAGAGTTTCCGATATAGGTATTAACCCTATTACACAGGAGTTATGGGTTGTTGGTGGAAACCGTAGTTATGCTCAGCTTCTAATACTTGATAAAGATCTTAGTATTGTGAAATCAAAAGTGTTTACAGAATATTGGGGAGAAGGTTATAGTATAGTGTTTGATGGCGAAGGCTATGGTTATCTTGTCGCGGAATTTGCCACATACAAGTTATCACCAAGTGGTGAGAACATTAGTCTTGAGGCTATTGGTGGTTACAAGGCATTAGTTGCTTTCAATAAATTATTTATCGGAGACACAGTATATTTAACGGGTGCTAGACAAGCACTTCATATACTAGATCTGAGGCCATCAGTGATTAAAACCGTAGTTTTAGATAATACTACTGAGACAGAATCTTATTTCGCTATCGGTAGAATGTATTATAGTGATGGCAGGATCTATATAGCTGGTTATGAATCAAATGGTGAAGACTATACCTGGGTGATATACTGTGTATCGATATATACAGCGATCTCAAAACCAACAGAGACAATAACATCCACAATAACTATAACACCGGCGATCACTAAGTCAACCACTATAACAACGACGAAATACAGTACAGTAACAACAACTTCAACCACTACATTAACTACTACTAGTACCACTACCACCTACAATTACACCACTATATACAAGACAGAAACGACAACACAATCTATTACAGAAACAAAGATGAAAACAACTACTAAGGTATCCACAACTACAGCTACACAGGTAGATATGGGTATCACAGCCATAGCAGCTATTATAGCATTGATAATCGGCGCAGTAATCGGATTATTCATACGTAGATGATTTTTTATAATATTATCATTAAACATAACTCTTTACTCAATATTATGAGAGAACACTGGCAAAGCTAATAAAAACCTTTTATTTTAATACATGGTTTTTAGGTGTCACTTAGTGTATAGACTAATGATTATGCTTAGATATAAACCAGAGGAGTACCATGTAAAGATCTATGTGTATAATGGAGTTGGTAAATTAGTTGATACACGTGAATATAATGGTGTTAAACAAGTTATTTTAAAAACCAAAGAAGTACTAGTTTCACGTCAACTCTCCCTTGAACCGTTTACGATCGTTACATGTGCTGAGAAGCCCAGGATAGATTTTCGCGAGAATAGCTTGTTATATGTTCTTGACGAGGGATCAGATTGAGCGAGTATATTGTTGGAGAGTATTTGATCGAGAATAGTCGTAGTAGGAGTGGTAGACACCATGCTGTATCTACATTGATCATATATAATAGGGAAAAGGGGATAATCCCACTTAATAAGGCAAACGGGTATATTGCCGAGGAGACTAAGGCTAAACCAACATACGCTCGTGGCGAGGCTAAGAAGATTAAATTGAGGCTTAATCGCGGCGAATACGTTGTCTATGGATGGTTTGTCAAGAATTTCCTCGGTAGAGTTAAGGGTTATATAGAGGTATATAGTTATCGCGGTGAACTAGTTTATAGAGCTAAATATGTTGATGGGGAACTAAGACGTAGTAGAGGAAACCCGGTCAATGCTTGGCTTGTCCGTGTTTTCGCGGAGCATTTAAAAATACCAGTTAAGAAAACTAGATTAGGAGATGAAAATGTCTAACGAGGAACTCTATAGATTAGCCGAGCGTGTATTAAACGCGTTTAAACATTATGAGTGTTTTGTGTTTGAGCGTGAAGAACTAGATCTGGTTAAAAAACTAGTTAATGAGGCTGGTTTGAAGAAACACGTCGTTATACGTAGGGCTGATCCACGGTATGAGTATATCTATATAATGTTGCCTTGGCGTGTAGAGTTTGAAAACGAGTGCGTAGCTTATGTTAAGAAACTAGTTGCCGAGGGTAAGATTAACCATAATTATTATAAAAAGAATAAAAATATAATGATCAGTCAGTGTATTAAGCATAAGGAGAGAGAGAAAGTAAAAGAAATAATCAATATTTTAGAGAATTATATAAAAGGTAAAGGTGTATAACTATGGCTTTCGAGGAAACAGATGAGTTTTTAAAGTTCCCGGCTAAGGAGACTAGAATATTCTTTACATTAGGATATATTCTTAGAATACTACCATACATTAATATCGCTGGCTTCTTATTAACTAGTATTGGATGGTATAAACTAGGTTCGAGAATAAGGAGAAAAGGTTATGATATAGCTTTTATAGCTTCGCTTTTAATGCTGGCGATCACGATATATTCGACAATAATAACTGTCCCATCAACAATAACTAGTATATCAACACCAGGCTCTAGCGGAACCGTATCTTTCCCTGAGCTTAAAAGACAATTATTAGAAGCTGCTGAAACAACCCGTAATGAAATGATCGATCCCTCGAAATATGGTGTAAACATAGTTCTAGGTGTTGGTTTAATTCTCGAAATACTTGGTGTTAAGCAGCTAGTCAGAGATACGCGTAAATACATACCTGGTTATTTATCAATATTATTCATAGTAATGGGTATACTATACCTACTAGAGGGTATTCTTTACCCTCTCCTAGCACCTGGCGTTGACGAGGTAATACTAATGATCGATAATGCCCAGAGCACCCAAGACCTATATAATGCTATGTTTAGTCTCATAGCAGTCTTATTACCCATAATAATTATCGGCATAATAGTCTTTATTATAGGATTAATAACATACATTATATTCGCTATAAAGTATTGGAAACTCTATGACCAGATCCTCAAGATCAAGGCATTAACTAGTGCTGAAGAAACAATTCCCAAGGAGAAAACCGAGGGTGTAGAGTTAATCTAGATCCTCTTTAAATACTGTTTTCACTCAATTCTAGGTAGAGTAATAGTAATCCTTAAACAACTTTTTTCTAAGAGAATTAATCATAGTTGGTGGTAACTATGATTCCACATATTCTTCGACACAAGATTGTAGTTTGTGCGATTATTTGTTTGATCGCGTTGTCTATTCTCGCCTACTATATCTATGTGGTTAAAGATAAAGAAGATGTGGTAGAATATAGTATTAGTGGTGGGATCGTGTATTTGCCTTTACCACGTATTAGGAGTGATGTATTGAGTGTCGAGGAAGCTCTTGCTTATAGGAGGAGTATTAGAGACTATAAAGACGAACCGATCACTATAGAACAGTTATCACAACTACTATGGGCTGCATATGGTGTAACAAATCCTAGTAAAGGGTTTAAGACAACACCAAGCGCTGGCGCTACCTACCCACTAGAGATCTACGTCGTGGTTAAACCTAAGGGTGTAGTATTAGATAATGGTTCGTATTTAGAGCCTGGTAGTTATAAGTATGATTGGAAGACACATTCTCTTAAACTTGTTAAGAAAGGCGATTTATCCAGAGATCTCATGCGTGCAGCGCTTGATCAGGAATGGGTCGGCGAGGCCCCGATCAATATTGTTATAGCTGCTGTGTTTGAGAGGACAACTAGGTATTATGGTGAACGCGGTATACGATACGTGTATATGGAGGTAGGTCATGCTGGGCAAAACGTGTATCTCGAAGCTACAGCACTCGGCCTTGGATGTGTTGTTGTTGGTGCTTTCTATGATGAGATGGTTAAAGATGTAGTTGGTCTAGGTAAGGATGAAGAGCCGATGTATATTATACCAGTTGGTGTTCCGGAGAAGCAATACAGGGTTACCGAGGAGGAGATCCACGATTTTATCCGCGGTAATAGAGGTTAAACATATTGTCCATCATAAGGTTGTATCGGTTAATATTAGATATTACAGCTATAGTACTCTTTATCATGATCTACTTATACCTTATAAGCGGGTATGGTTTAATAAAGACAAGTACTATTGAGGAATATAGTGGTGGTTTAATAGGACGCCATAATGTTTATCTCCTTCACTTAAATCCCATGCTTAGGCTAGGCTTAATACTAGTTACAGCTTTACATGGAACTACGGGTTTCACATTATTATCTTATAGGATTAAATCCAGACGTTATAGACTTGCTACTATTACTTTTATACATAGTGTCATGGTTATACTAACATTGTTTCTATTAGCTATAGAGTTTAGTTAAAGCATTAAATGCATTGTTTTAAGTTTTTTAACACCAATACCTACAAATTTTCTAACCCATGGTGATAGTAAATATATTGTTAGGAAATATGATGTGGTTGAAAGAACAAGTATTTCTAACACTACTGGTATGTCTTGATATATGCTTTTCACGATAAAGAATGGTAAACCAGTAGCAAAACCCAAGATCCCGACTACCATGACGCCAGCTAATGCTGATAGTATTTCTCTCCATGGAATCCTATATTTGATTTTCGTAAGTGATCTTTTATAAAATATATACATTGTTATGGAATATACTATTAATGCAATAGTAGGAAAAGGTAAGAGTAATGTGATAGGATCTGATATGCCCATGTAACTTAGGAGTATAAACAAAGTTGTTGCAGAACCTACATGGGCAATAGAGCTTAAAAGCATTAAGAATGGGTTTTTAAACAAGAGTGTCTTTCTTAAAGCTAAACCAGACTCGTAGAGATCGGCTTTTTCAAGAGCTGTTCCTATTGTTGAAAAAGTTATCCTTGTAATATCTACTAGGAATACTAATGTATATAGGATAAATAATGGGTATAAATCAATATACTCTGGTTTGAAGATACTCAGTATTACGCGAGAATATATGATTAATGAACCAGCTATAAATATATTTATGAGAAACATTATACGTAGAGAATCCTCTATATCAACACGTACATCACTATGTGGATTATCTCTAAGTAAACGGGCTGATAAAGCACGTGTAAGTGTCCTCGCACCTCCTATTAAACAGCTACGTGGTATGTAAGAAATCCCTAAAAACGCTGGATATACGTAAGAGCCGGTCAAGAACATAGTTATTATTCTCTCGGCTGAATTCTTTAACTGTTGATTAACAACGGTGAGCAACGGTATGTAGAAGTTTTTAAACAAGGTTTTCAAGATACTTTTGCTTATACCGCGAAGTCTTGGTAATGGTGCTTTTAAACGATATAAATACACTAGGTCCAAGGTAATGATAGCCATATAGAACGCGAAAACAGCTGAAACAACGCCGAATACACCAAGTTTATATATAACTACCAGTATGTAAGCGAAAACTATACGTAGAGTTTCACTAGCTATTCTAACATAGGAGAACACATAGGGTTTAATGCTTTGTAATAGTGTATTTAGGAATAACGCGGTAATATTTGCCATAACTATTAATTGGGCCATTAGTACAACTTGTATATCAACGTTCATAACAAACAATACAAAGCCAATTAGAGCAGAAGATAGTAGTCCGTAAGATACGTTTAAGAAAAAACCATTAGAGAGAAACTCGTATCTTTTACGCGAATAGTATCGATATATCCAAAAAGTCCATAAATTACTAACTGGCATAAATAACTGAGCAAAAGCCATAATAACCATAAATAAACCATACTCTTCTACTGGAAGTTTTCGTAAAACTATGACTGTGAATAATAATGAAGTAACAATTCTATATGCTAAAACAATATAGCCAGTTAATGTTGAAAATCTTAACTTAATAGCTTTAATTTCATCAATATTTTCTTCCATAAAAACACCTAAAATTCTCGAACATTCTGATCGCATTCAATACGTATATGAATTTTGATTAAATAACTTCTAAAGATAAAGAATAAACTTGATAGGAGTAATAAATTTGATTATCTAAGACAACGTTCATTCAATACCAAATGATAAAATCTTCAATCCATTACACGAGTATGATCTAATTAGTGATTAGAAAGGCTTTAAATGAAAAGATAGTATAGTATTATAGGACAACTGTAATTACTGGGTGTATAAGAGTATTGAGTAATACTAGGAGAAGCGTTAGCGTTTTAGGTCTTGACGGATTATCACCTATTTATTTAAGCAAAGTTATTGAAAAGATAGATGTTACTTATTTTAAAAATCTTATATATAAATCCGACATAAGTACTAAATTATTTTGTTTTCCGCCTTTAACTCCGGTGTCGTGGCCTTCTATAATGTCTGGTGTTAATGTTGGTAAGCATGGTATTTATGGTTTTTTAAAGTATGAAGGTAGTGGTAATATTCGGCTTTTCAACGCACTAGATCTAGAACACCCAAGAATACACGAAATGCTAGCACTACAGAATCAAAAAACACTAGTAATAAATCCTATACCAGTATATCCTGTAATACCATTGAAAAATACACATATTTTAGCATATGCGTTTTTTGCTCCAAAACCAATGGCTTATCCAAAACCCTATCTAAAATATGTAAGAGATCTTAAGATCAAGAAGTCTTATTCTTCCTTTGAAGAATTCCTTATGGAAGAATACAGGTTAATCGAAAAGAATTTAGAAATAATCGAGGAATTGATCGATAAAAACGATTATAAACTAGTTTGGGTTAATCTTAATTTCCCGGATAAATTATTGCATTTATCATATCATTTTAAAAAACTAGATGTACTTGATAAGGATATTTTGAATTATGAGAGAAAAATCTGGTTAGTAATAGATAATATATTAGAGAAGTTTGAGAAAAGTTTTGATAATATAGTTGTAGTTTCAGATCATGGTTTTAGTAAATATAAGAAAACCATAGCTGTAAATACAATATTATATAGACTCGGATTTATTAAAATAACACGAAAGGGACTTAGATCTAAGCGTTCATACATACAACCTATAGGTCATGGTGAGGAATATAAGAAAGTCTATGTAAATAATGTCATTGTTAAGATAGCTAGATCTAAGTATTTAAGACCATTTAGTAAGTTAGTTAAAAACATTTATGAAAAGATAACTGGTAGTAAAATTGTAGTAGAATATCCGGATATAGATGATGCAAATTCTAAAGTATTCTTACTTGAACCACATAGTTTTGGTTTAATAGTGAATAACGCGACATCTACTGATGTAGAATTA
>CAZVAW010000009.1:0-38873 GCA_964625205.1 uncultured Desulfurococcaceae archaeon | reverse complement strand
CTCCTAAGCCGGAGACCCGGGGTTCAAATCCCCGCGGGCCCGCATATCATAATATTCACCTTATCATTGCTAACATATTGAAACTAACTAAATATCATACGTCATTAAAAACGCGAAGGTATAAACATGACTAATACAAAGATAGTTAATGTTGATAAGCTTATTGCCAAAGCCATAAAGAAATACCCTAGTCTTAAGGATATACTGGACTTAGAAGTTGAAAAATTATTTATCGTGATAGAATGCGTTTCTGGTTCTCCATCGTTCTTAGATGATATATTGGATCCTGACTCATTCATGTGTTATGAGGATTTACCATTTAATATTATCTTCGGTGAACTATTAGGTGAAAGTGTAGATGATGATATCTTGGAAGTAAAAGTAACTGTTATGTTTAAAAACAAGGATATCTATCATCTAAGGATAAGAAATGGCGAGGTAGTATATCTTTTGAAATAAACCTTGTATTCTAAGAACCCTCTTTAATTTCTTAACACTCTTTAAAATATACGCAATATATTAAGTTACTATACTATATTAGTATCTATCTTTAAACGATCGTAACTCTATTCAAAGTAAAAGAACTATTTTTATTAGGTATGAAAAACGGATTTATTAATTGCGAGCCGCCCTAGGCTCCCACACCCGCTGAAGACCGTAAAGGGTCTGATGGGCTGTGGGACGGTGGGGCGGCAGATGAGCGTTTTTCGTTTTCTTAGTTAAGTGGTTAAATCGCCCATCGGAACCCCGCTCCCGCCCAAATAAGGGCCGGCCGTATCGACACGGCCGTCGGGGCCCTTAGCATTTATTTTTATTCAACTTATCCCTATTTAAACTAAAATTTACTAAAATTTAAACATGATATACTAAATAATTCCTGTCTAAAAGCTTATGATTAAGTCTCAGAAATCTTGTAAAATCACATAAATTGTTAAGAGATGAAAAGTTGGAATAACTCGATACTATAGGATGCAATATATTAAGAGATTTTAATACTAGCCTTGGATTCTACAAGGTTAGGTTTAATTATGTTAATAGTATCTTAAGCTTAATCTTTAGATATTCACCGCATTGCCTGCTAGTTGAATTTTTATATTTATTCTGTGAATATTGTGGTTTTAGTATAGTGATTTCAGCGTTCACGTCGTTAATGGGGTTTTCTTATGGCTTGGCGTAGTATTTTGAAGAATCTTGGGTTTCTGGAGATTGTTGTTGGTATTTTAATGCTTAGTGTTCCTTTCATAGATCTATTGAGTGGCGAGGAGATAACATATAGTTTCTTGGTAGTGGCCTCGATTATAATATTGGTTGGTTACCTCTTATCAAGGATTGAGGCTGAGCCTCTCGGTTTACTTGATGGTATAATAACTACTTCTTTGGCTTGGATCATTATTTCTCTTGAAGCCTCTATACCGTTGATGATTAGTCTAAGAATTAGTTTTGTAGATGCTTGGTTTGAGACGGTATCCGGTTTTACTGGTACTGGTTTTACTGTTTTAACTGGACTTGACCATATGAAGCCCTCTATTGTTACATGGAGGAGTATTATGCAATGGAGTGGTGAGCTTGGTGTAGTTGTTTTTGCTATGTTGTTGTTCCCATATTTCTACCGATATGGTGCTAAAGCATATGGTGTTGAGAGACCACTTAAGATAGAAGCAACATTCTATAGAACTGCACAAAGGCTAGTTATGGTTTACATGGTTTTAACGATCGCAGGGATAATATCGTATATCTATACCGGCATGAATTTCTATGAAGCATTCAACCACGTGTTAACCACAGTAGCCACTGGTGGAATGTCGACATATGATGCTGGATACCAAGTTATTTTTGAACGTGCACCCTACACCTATGTCCCTGTATTTATCTTAATGTTTCTAGGTGGTATGAACTTCGTATTACTAGATAAGCTTATACGTGGAGATATAAGAAGCGTTTTGAAAAGCGAAGAATTCCAAACATATACTTACTCAATGGTATTCCTTACAATAATCACTATATTATCATATATATTCGTGGAAGGCCGAGATATCAGTTACGCGATCGTGGCAGGAGCTTTTAATTTAGTCTCTGGAATGACTACGACGGGGTTTAGCATTGGGTCGATATCAAATTTAAAGCCTTTCACAAAATTCATCATTATAGTAGCGATGTTCATAGGTGGTATGACTTTCTCCACAGCCGGTGGTATCAAGGCTTTTCGCCTCCTTATTATTTTCAAGAAACTAAAATATGTGGCTATATCAACTATAACGATAGGGCGTTTCGAGAAAAGAGTTAAAGTTGATGAAAGCATTATAGACGAGTCTGAAGTATCATCTACACTGATGTTTCCACTGGTACATTTAACAGCTATAATGGTTGGCGCTGCATTAATGACTCTATACGGGTATAGTTTTATTGATGCTTTATTCGAGGCTACATCAGCAGCTGGGTGCGTAGGGTTAAGTGCTGGCGTGTTAACACCTACTTCACCATTGGGCGTTAAATTAATCATAATAACCTTAATGCTTCTAGGTAGAATAGAGTATGTGCAATTATTTCTAATCATAGGTTATCTTGGTGGTAGAGGATTGCTAAAGGTTTTGAAATGAATTTATAATGGTTAACCATATATACTATATTCTTGTAAAAGTGGACGTTAAATGATCTTATTGTTCACATGTATAGGTGCTTATGATGAGGATTCTAATAGTAGGTGGCGGTAAAGTTGCTGAAGAGTTAATAAAACACATTGATCCTAGGAAAAACCAAGTATATATTGTTGAGAAAAACCCAGAACGTAGACAAGAACTTATGAGCAAATACGATGTATTCATAATAGGTAAAGATGCTACTGACGTATCATTATATACCTCTGACGTCAAAATGGATCAAATAGACATGGTGTTAGCATTAACAAATAACGATGAAGTAAACATACTAGTATTAGCTATTGCTAAAATCTATAATGTTCCATATCGTATAGCGAGGGTAAATGATCATAAAATAGCCGAGCTAGTCCGTGAACTAGGGCTTGGTATTCCTATCTCGCAACCAAGTATAACGGCTTCAATGATCAAAAACTATATAACAGCTATTACAAGCTCAGTCGAACTAACGAATATAAACCTTGGTAACAGAAAATATTATATTTACTTACTAACCGTATCAGAAACAGATTTCGCAGCTGGTATAAAGATTGAGGATTTAGAAAGACAAGCTATGGAACGTGGTGTTATATTGAAAATACTACTTGTTTTTAACGGTGAAGAATTCAAACCTCCGGAACCTAGTGAAGAAATAAAACCGGGGTATCAGATCATAGTATTGTCTTCGGCAGTGGATGTTGAGAAAATAGTTAAAGGGTGATTTAATTATTGCCTAATACTACAAGTATAGAATATTGGCTATATACCCTACAACCAGCTCTAATAATTATAGTACTAGTTCTCCTACTTAGATTTATATTAAATAGAATATTATTATCTCTTGCTGAGAGAGGAACACTCACGTTAACCACTAAGGCAACTATTATGAGGTTTATAGATGTAATAGTGTTCTTTATCATAGTAGTTGTTACGTTACAAGTAGTTATAGCTCCTTATCAAGTACTGATTGCGGTATCTATCCTTGTTATTCTAGGTCTATTTCTGTTCTTCTACGAGTTAAGAGAGTTTATGGCATATATTAACCTACAACTACTTAGACATCTCAGAGGTAAAACCTTCGAGATACTTTTACCACAACACTCTAAACCAATATATGGTAGAATAATTAAGATAGACTTATTGAGCTCGACGATCGAGGATATTTATGGTAGGAGGATTCATGTATCGAATACATTGCTTATGAATGCTATATTGAGGGAACATATTCCATCGATAATGTTAAGAATTACTCTTAGAAACATCGGTGAAAACGTAACCAATACTCTAAATAGTTTGATCGATAATATGAAAGAGGTTGACATTAAACTATTTAGAATTGATGAAAGAAAGATCTCGATCGAGAAAATGAGTGGTGATGAATTAGTGTTTAAATTAATCGTTTACCCGACGGTAACCCCAGTTAGGGTTAGTGATATCGTTAATTTAATTAATAGACTGACAAACATTATGCGTACATATAATCCAGTGATCGAGGTATTAGAGCTAACCTAAAACCCTACCACGTAAATCATAAAATGTAGCTTTCTCGATCAAAACATTAGTTCTAACTCCATAGCCTAAATTGTTTATTGAGTTCATTATAATCACTGGTATGTAATTACGCGTCCGACCAACCCATGTATTACTATATTCCGTTATAACCACTGGTAGTTTCGCACCAATGTATCTCATATGGGTCTTAAGACATACTTCTTCGATAACCTTTAATAGGCATAGCATTCTATTCTTTTTAACCTTGCTGGGAACCTGTGGTAAACCAGCCGATAAAGTATTCGGCCTTATACTATATACTGCTGGGTGAATCCTCTCAAACTCAAGTTCTCGTATAATTCTTAGCGTTGCCTCGAAATCCTCCTCATCCTCACCTGGGTGGCCAACAATTATATCAGTAGCTATACTTACCTCATGTATTTTTCTCCGAATCTCTTTAATTAAGGCACGGTACTCGTCTACTGTGTATCTCCTATTCATGATCTTTAACACTTTATCACTACCACTTTGTAAAGGTATGTGGAGAAACCAGTATATCTTATTATTATTCTTCATAATATTCAAGAGTTCATCGAGTATATTGTACATTGTATCCGGGTTCATCATTCCTATTCTAATCATAAAATTTCCCTTGATACTCGCGACTTCTTCTAGTAATTTAGGTAGTATTTGCTTACCATATAGATCTAAACCGTATGTAGCTGTATCTTGACCTGTAAGCTCTACTTCAACAACACCCTTTTCTACGACTTTTTCTACTGTCTTAACTATTAGATCGATTGGATAACTTACGAGTTTTCTTCTAGCATTCTTAACTATACAGAAGCTACAATTACCGAGGCAACCATCTTGTATTGGTATATACGCTATTTGGTGGTCAACATAACTACCAAGTATTGTTCTGTCACGCTCACCCTCTAGTAGATATAGTGGTTGTTTTGATTCAACTACTAACCATATCTTGCTACTATTTTGTGGTGAGACCATGCTCGCATTTGGTGCTAAGAGTTTAACCTTATATGGTTGTGCTTTAGCCATACACCCAGCAATAACTAGTTTCTTCCCATTAGCTTTCGCATAACTATATAGTTCCTTGATACGTTTTACCATTTTAGCTTCCGTATCATAGCGGACAGTACAAGTATTTATTATAATGACATCTGCTTCCTCTATACTATCAACTATGATATGTCCTCGTCCCGTTAATACAGTCTTCATTATATACTCGTCGCCACGATTCAATGCACAGCCATACGTCTCTATATATACTCGCATAATCATCTACCCTATCTACCTCAATAGGGAAATAGTATATAGGGTTTTATAACCCTAATATACATTATCACATAGACTTAGATGATATGGTGAGAAACTATGGCGAAGAAGGTTAGAGAGTATAGTTACGAGGAATTACTTGAGAGAGCGTATTCGAAGTTACCAGCTAAGGCAACTGCAGCGAAATCATTCAAAGTACCAAGGCCCGAAATAATGTTTGTAGGTGGTAAAACTATTATTTTAAACTTTAAAGAGATAGTTGAGGTACTAAATAGAGACTCTAGTATATTACAGAAATACTTCGGGAAAGAACTTGGTGCAGCGGCTTTTATCAATGAATCCGGCCAACTTGTTCTTCAAGGTCGTTTCAATGTTCATATATTGAGTAAATTGCTAGATATTTTTGTACAGAGATACGTTATATGCCCAACATGCGGTAGTAAAGATACTAAGTTGATCAAGAAAGGTAGAGTCTTTGTATTGAAATGTATGGCTTGTGGCGCGGAAACCACATTGGAAGCTTTTTAAGAAAACTCTCTCCAAGTTTATCTACGATTAATAAGTTAACAATTATTTTAGGGTGTTTAAAGCCTAAACAATATTATATTAGGAGGGAGTAGGGCTAGTTATTGGTTAAGAGGTACTGGTAATGAATAGTGGGAAACTAGTATATGTTAAAAGACACCATAGTAATGGAGAGTTAGTCGTAGCTATTTGTGACTACGAATTATTAGGTGAAAAACTAGTTGATGAAAAAAGGAATATAACAGTATATATTGACCCTAACTTCTATAAAGGCGAGTTAATGACGATTGA
The DNA here is from genome assembly GCA_964625205.1 of uncultured Desulfurococcaceae archaeon. Taxonomy (GTDB): domain Archaea; phylum Thermoproteota; class Thermoprotei_A; order Sulfolobales; family Desulfurococcaceae; genus CAZVAW01. The sequence goes on along the minus strand of CAZVAW010000009.1, from coordinate 32,637 downwards.
TAAAGCATTACAAATACTGCGTGAGGCCACAATAGCCAATTTGTTTGGTAAAAATATTGTTGAAGCAGCTATTAACGAGGGCTTGATCTTAAGGGAAACAGTTATAGAGATCTCTGGAGTACCGCATGCTCAGTTAATGGTCTTAGAGGCTGAGAAATAATGAGGTATTGTGTTAAGTGTGGTAAAGAAGTAGAACGTGATGAATATATAGAACGCTATAGTATGTGTATTGACTGCTTCCTTAAATACCGCGGAGTATTCGTAGCTAAACCAGTACTATATATCACGATATGTCCACGTTGTGGTTCATGGAGACTATCTGGTGAATGGATGAAACCAGCTCCTCTTAATGAAGTTATACGTAGAGTATTCCTTAACGAACACCATAGATTTGTTGATAGAGACGTAGAAGTCTTAGATTTAGATGTAACTGGGGAACCTATACGTGTATATAAGAATAGGTATCGAGTCGAAGCGGAGTTATTAGTACTTTTTAATAATGTGGTTGAGAGAAAAATACCTACTACTATAGAGTATGTTTTAGAGAAAAAACCATGTCCTAAATGTATAGCTTTTGCTGGTAAATCACATAAGGCTCTTATACAGATTAGAAGTGAAGAAGGGCGCTTAAATAGTAGTGATAAACAAATAATTGAGAAAGTACTTAGTGATCCCGTGATCTCATCGGATATTGTAGAGATAACCGAGAATAAATATGGATTAGACATTAAGTTCTATACATTAAATATTGCTAAAAGAACAGTTAATATACTATCAAGGTTAACAGGAGCTAAAGTCATAGAATCATTTAAACCAACAAAATATGATCCGAGACAAGGTAGTTGGAAAGGAATAGTAACATTATCCGTTAGATTACCATCAATTAAAGTGGGTGATCTAGTAGAGTATAGAGATAGGCCTGCTATCGTAAGGAATATCGATAGTAGCGGTTTAAATATCGAATTCTTAGACGATGGTTCAACCCTAAACATTAACTATCAACAGTATTGGGAAGGTATGCTTAAAAGACCAGGACATTTATTCTATATGAAAAGCTACAGGATCATAGCCCACGATAGTTCAACTCTCTATCTTCTCGATGAAGAAACTGGTGAAATGCGGGAATATCCGAGAAATAAATATACTTCAAATTTCAACGAGGGGGATATAGTATATATAGTCAAGTTTAAGAATAGAGAATATTTGGTTAAGAAGTAAGTGATGTGATAATATGCCTAAAAAGAAAAGAAGAGAACCAGAGGAAGCAAGTAAAGAACCACCACTGCCAGGTGAAGGTACAGTTATATGTGGTGTTATTAGACATTTAGGTGGTGATTTTCTACTAGCTAAATGTTTAGATGGTGTTGATAGAAAGATCAGAATACCCGGTAAAATGAGGAGAAGAGTATGGATCAACGAGGGAGACCTTATTCTCGTCGGTATATGGGATTTCTCCCCAGATAGAGGTGAGGTTATTCATAGGTATAGTAGGGGCGAAGTAGCTAAGCTTCTAGAGAAAAATGTTATACCAAGGGAATTCCTTGATGCTCTAAGTGAGTTGATATGATGAACGAGGATTTCGATTTTTACGTAGATAAACGTGATCTTAAGAGAATAAAAGATAAGGATCTTTTTGAGACTGTTGAAGAAGTTTTTGATACTAAAACTATCATGACATTATACAATCTTATGCGTAAAAAGATTATTTATAGAATGAACGGGGTTATAAGTGCTGGTAAAGAATCGCGTGTATACCTAGCATATGGTTATAAAGGGGAGAAACTAGCGGTTAAGATCTATTTAATAGCTACGGCTGTTTTCAAAAAAGGTATTCTTAAATACATTATAGGTGATCCTAGATTCGAGGGTTTTAGACCAAGTGATACACGTAAACTAATCTATATGTGGACGCGTAAGGAATTCCGTAATATGAAGAGAATGTATGATGCTGGTGTTAAAGTACCACGGCCTATAGCTTTTCTAAATAATGTGCTCGTAATGGAGTTTTTAGGCGAAGACGGTAAACGATACCCTTTACTAATAGAGGTTTACAAGGATCTGGATCTTGAAGAATTAGAGGAGATATATCATAAGGTTTTAGAGGAGCTTGAGAAAATAGTTTGTAAAGCTGGTCTTGTCCACGGTGATTTATCAGAGTATAATATTATGGTTAAACCTGAGCTCGACATAGCGATTATTGATGTAAGCCAAGCGGTTGAGCTTAGTCATCCTAATGCATATGATTTCCTTGTTAGGGATATAGAGAATGTGAATAGGTTCTTTAGGGAAGAAGCAGGTATTGAAAATATAGTTGATAATGAAGAACTACTTAGGAGGCTTAAACCTTGTCTAGAGAAGATAAAGGAAGACTAACTATGGGTGTCACGAAACTATATGAGAGAGTACCACTCGATAGAATAGGTGTTTTAATAGGACATAATGGTAGAGTTAAGGAAGAAATTATGCGTAGAACAAGGACTGTTATAACAATAGATTCAACCACTGGCACAGTTATCATAGAGCCAGCATCACCTAATACGACTGCCCTTGAGTTGATGAAGGCACGCGATGTTGTCCGGGCCATAGCCTATGGCTTTAGCCCTGAACGCGCATTTAGGTTATTTGATGAAGATCAGATCCTAATAGTCACGGATCTAAAACAATATGTTGGCGATAAACCAAATCATCTACAAAGAGTCATTGGTAGAATAATTGGTGAAGGTGGTAAAGCACGGCGTATCCTAGAGGAAATGACCGGGACATACATATCAGTCTATGATACATACGTCGCGATAATAGGTGATTACGAGTCAGCAAATATAGCTAAAAACGCCATAGAATTATTGATCGAGGGCCGTAAACACGGAACAGTATATCGTTACATTGAACGTGAAACATACGCGTTAAAAAGACGTAGAATGAGAGAACTATGGAGAGAAAAACTCTAAACCCCTCGCATGCGGGCCTTATCAACATCTATTTTCAGAAATTATAACCCGGGTTCATTCTTCATCGGGTCTAGGTAATAAAATATTTTCTAACAAGCCTATTAACGCATCGGCTTAAGAGATCGCGAAAACTTAAAACCGTCGTCTATAAAATATTATACTAAGGATGACATATAGTGGGCCCGTAGCTCAGCCAGGCAGAGCGGCGGGCTCCAGATCGCTATGGGTCATATGACCCCTATCAATTGGGGGATGAAATAGATCTGGAGGGAGTGACCCGTAGACTTCCGTATCGAATAAGATCGGAAGCGGGAGGTCGGGGGTTCAAATCCCCCCGGGCCCACTACTCACATTTAGCGAATTAATGTAACGACATATTTAATGAAGTGAATGGTAAAGATTATTATCTAGCATAGTATCTAGTTACTAGTGGAGATTATGGGCCCGTCGTCTAGCCCGGCCTAGGACGCCGCCCTGACGTGCCCTCTGGGGTTCGGAGAGGCGGAGGTCCGGGGTTCAAATCCCCGCGGGCCCACTTATTATCTCTTTTTCCTACACTTGCTTTTCCTAAGCTAATGTTTTATTCTCTTGATCCTTTTTGTTATTTAGAGGTGATGTTTATGGATGGTTTTTCTGATATTATATCGCTTTTGTTCTGGTTCTTGTTATTCTATGCATTTGTTAATCCTTATTTACAGATGAGGGGTTTACGCAATGCTCGTCTTAACTTAATTAGGAAGATGGAGGAGAGATATGGTTGGAGGGTTATAACTCTTATACATAGGCAGGAGAGAGTTAGTTTCTTCGGTATACCAGTGTATCGTTACATAGATATTGATGACTCGGAAGCCGTTATTAGAGCAATAAGGTCTACGCCGCCCGATAGACCAATAGCATTAATACTTCATACACCTGGTGGATTAGTATTGGCAGCTTCTCAGATTGCTATGGCTTTAAAGAGGCATCGTGGCAGGAAAATAGTTATTGTGCCACATTATGCCATGAGTGGTGGAACACTGATAGCATTAGCGGCTGACGAGATATATATGGATCCAGACGCTGTACTTGGGCCCCTTGATCCACAACTCCAGACTTCTATGGGTGTATTACCAGCGCCTAGCCTGATACGCGTTGCTAGGGAGAAGGGTGAGAAGGCGTCTGACCAATTACTCATCTACGCGGATATTGCTGAGAAAGCATTACGTGAAATACAGGATTTGATCATAAGGCTTTTAAGCGATAAATTACCCGTTGAGAAAGCACGCGAGGTAGCAAAGAGGTTGACAGAGGGCTATTATACACACGATTACCCTATAACGGTGGAAGAGGCTAGAAAACTAGGTCTACCAGTAAAAACCGAGGTACCACCAGAGGTTTATCTACTGATGGAGCTTTATCCACAAGCACATCAACAAAGACCGGGTGTAGAATTCATCCCGAGACCCCCATACCCCTATACAACACGTGGTAGAGAGACCAAGTAGTTAAGAATATTTAAAACCCATTCTAGAGATACGATAACATAGACCCCCGCTCCCTGGCGACTGAGCCGGCACGGCTAACGGATGAGCCAGGGGTTCCCGGCCTTCAACCCAATTTTCTCCGATGAAGAATCTACCCCTCACCGATTAGTGAGGGATGCACCGGTTGCTGAGGATATTTTATTAATTCCTACGTCATGATACTATAAGCATAGTAGCGAGTATATATTGTGGTGGGAGCGTAGTTGAAATACCCATTGGACAGAGTTTGTGTGAAGAGTGGTATTTTTTGCCCTAGTTGTCAACGTAAACTAGATACTGGTGAAGTCGATTATTCGGAGATTGAGGTTATAAAGGCTCTTATGGAGCTTGAGGAGAAACATGTAGAGCTTAGAGAGGGCGAGTATATCAAGTCATATATAATTGATAATACAGTTATACTTATTCTAAAAAATAACTGGGATCGTGGGCAATTAAATAAGATTGCACGTGAACTAGGAAATAAACTTGGACGCCGCGTAAAAGTAGCGTTACTAACTGGTGATCAGAGAGTATTGGCGGAGCAATTATTAGCGCCTGCACGAGTACTGGGTGTGAATGTGATCTGGTTACCAGACGGTAGTGAGCAAATATCCATTAGAATAGCATCACGTGATAAGAGAAGATTAGGAAATATAAGTGATTGGGAGAAAATATTTACGAAAATACTTGGTAAACCAACACGTATAATTTTTGATTAAACTCTAATATATTAGATCCTCTTTAAAGATCTCGCGTAAAACTATAGAAGCATAACATCCTTTTCTAAGCGTAAAACTATATAGTACGGAGTTATTTCTTCTCACTATGGTATTATTCATAGGTTTAAACAATCCTCTTCTAAACCAGCATTTAAAATATATGAGTTTAGACTCTGGAATAAGCTCTTGTTCTGCTATATCTCTATAATACTCGTCATAGTATTCCATACAACCAATAGTTGGATACTCATTATCAAGTGCTTCCCAACCCGTTTTTTCAATGATCTTATTTAACAACAGGTTATATAAGTATGAGGTATAGGCATCAATGTATAAGTCTCTAGTCATGCTTCTTACCTTATTAATCGAACTAAATAAATCTCTACTCACTTTAATCATACGCTCATATACCATTCCACCAGTATAGGTTTCAATAACCCTCTTTATCAACGAGTATGTCTCGTCACTAGGGTATATACCGTGGAGAAGCTCATGGATAAACAAGTCTATTCTTTCAAGCACAAGATATTTTCCAAGTAAATGCGTATTTACACGTTTTACACCAAATCTCTGGTATCCATAATATGATGGTAAACCCCTACTTGCTATCTTATCAACGAGGATCCTCAACTTATGATAGATGGTATTATCTTGGGCATTTACTACAATTGTGAATTTATTTCCCACGAGATCATCTACACGTGGTTTCCGTAGAGTATATCCTATGAATTTAAACCTATAATTCTTGCTGATAATGTCTTCGTGCAAAGAATCTGGATCAACTAATTCTCTCTTAATAAAAACATATTGTTTAGTAGTAGCTACCTTATCTTTTAAACCTAGTATAATGAAGTTCTCAACCGGTATATTGAAGTGTTTTTTTACATTATATAATGCATTGAAAGTATCAATATTCCTTTTCTCGAGAATAAATACAATATAATTCCCAGTCTTATCATTAAACCCGAGTCTATTAAAGTCAATTATTTCCTCGACATAGAAATTATCATTATTAACTCTAAATTCTACACCTAATTTCTCGTGAGTTAGGTAATATTTAGCTCCAATACCATAATCTAGTGGGTGTCTATAAGTTATCAAAGTAGTTTAAGCCTCCCAGTAACTTTATCCACAAGATCAGAGGGGGCTGGGCCAATAGCTATAGCTGTTAAAGTACCCGGTGCTAACTCGGTATGGCCAGCATCTCTAACGATAGCCACTGGTAGTCCAAGTAGACGCGCTTTCTCCGCAAGCTCTAACAATTCTTTCTCACCGCCTCCTCTTAAAACAACTTTCTTCTGGCCAGTATCCATCCATTTTCTAAACCACTCTTGCTTATCCCTATACGCCTCGAAAGCCGCTGTTACGGCAGCATGTGCTACTTGAGCCGCTAGCTTCCCTCGGCTCATCTCAATATCAGTTCTCACCACAATAATTTGCTTATATTCCACCATAGTAGTCTACACCGTTTTAAGAGACAGTTTTTTAAACCACTAAATACATGGTCATGTAAAATGATTTAATAAAAATAATAGAGTGGGTAAACGAGAATGGCCAGCGAAACTAAGCAAGCCGCAATGCTAGAGGCTTCTACACCAATGGTATGTAGTAGTTGTCATAGAATAATGGCACCACATGAGCCAGGTGTTGTCTTTCAATGTCCTAACTGTGGTAGAGGAGTTATTAAGAGATGCAATAAATGCAGGAAACTCTCAGTCTCCTATACATGTCCTGTATGCGGGTTTAAAGGTCCTTAAGGTGGATTTAAATGGCTCGTGTACTTGTTATTGTAAAAGTCTTACCTACAGATATAGAGATTAACTTAGAGGATCTAAAGAAGAAGATCGAGGAAAAACTACCAGAGGGTTATGAGGTTAAAGGATACGATATTGAACCAATAGCATTTGGGCTTAAGGCTTTAAGACTCTATATATTTATGCCAGAGAATGTTGAGGGTGGTACTGAGCCTTTAGAGAACATGATCCAGGAAGTTGAAGGCGTTAGTCAAGTAGAGGTTGAAACTGTTCATCGTATTACAGAGTAAAGTTTTTACATAATCGTCTAAACTCTCTACATTAAACTCTCGGTATTTAAGGGGTTATTCTAACTAGTTTATCATAGTAGGTAGTGATTTAAAGAAAATAGTGATAAAATAGAGGATTAGAGGTGTATATTGCTCTATGAGTCCTAGAAGTAGTAAAGCGAAAGGATATGGAGCACGTATTGTTTTAAGAGTTTTAGAAGCTGATCCTAGGGATGTCGGTAAAGGAATAGCACGTGTCGATCCGGATGTTATGGAGCGAGCTGGTTTTGAAAACGGCGATATTATCTTTGTTGAAGGTAAGAGGAAAACTGTTGTTAAAGTAGCTGAGGGCAAACCACAAGATAGAGGACTTGGGATCATAAGGCTTGATCCCACAACTAGGCAAAACGCTGGAGTTAGATTAGGTGATAAGGTATTCGTCGAGAAAACCATGGCAAAAACAGCTTTAACAGTAAAACTTGCTCCATCAAAATATTATGCACCCCCGGATCCCGGTCTTGATCTCTACCTTAAAAATAGGTTGATCAACCGCGTTGTTATGGAGGAAGACGTGGTATTAGTACGTATTACTAATCAAGCTATACCATTCAAAGTCGTTTATACAAGACCTAAGGGTCCTGTTATAATACAGAAAACCACGAGGATACATGTACTGGAGAAACCAGTTGAGACCTATATGATACCACGTGTAACTTATGAGGATATAGGTGGCTTAAAACAGGTTATACAAAAAATCAGAGAATTAGTAGAATTACCCCTTAGATACCCTGAGCTTTTCAAAAAACTAGGTATCGAGCCCCCTAAGGGGATACTACTATATGGGCCACCAGGCTGTGGTAAAACATTATTAGCTAAAGCAGTTGCTAATGAAGCTGATGCTTACTTCATTGCGATCAATGGCCCGGAGATAATGAGTAAATACTATGGTGAATCAGAGCAAAGACTTAGAGAGATATTCGAGCAAGCTAAGAAAAATGCTCCAGCAATAATATTTATTGACGAAATAGACGCGATCGCTCCCAAACGTGACGAGGTAATGGGTGAGGTTGAGAGAAGAGTGGTTGCACAATTGTTAACGCTAATGGATGGTTTAGAGAATCGTGGAGACGTAATAGTGATTGCTGCCACTAATAGGCCAAACGCCGTAGACCCCGCACTACGTAGGCCAGGCCGGTTTGATCGTGAAATCGAAATACCATTGCCTGATAAACAAGGCAGGCTTGAAATACTACAAATACATACACGTGGCGTACCGTTAGCCGACGATGTTGACCTAAACAAGTTAGCCGAGATCACACATGGTTATACGGGAGCCGATCTAGCGGCTCTAGTTAAAGAAGCAGCGTTAAACGCTCTTCGCAGATACCTGCCAGAAATAGATCTTGAGTCAGGCACTATACCTCCGGAGATTTTAGAGAAAATGGAGGTTAAAATGGAGGATTTTCTAGTAGCTTATAGAGAAATAGTACCTAGTGGGTTAAGAGAAATACATGTAGAGATCCCAGAGGTTAAATGGAGTGATATCGGTGGATTAGAAGAAGTAAAACAAGAGCTTAGACAAATTGTCGAATGGCCTTTGAAACACCCTGAGGTATTTAAGAGGTTAGGCATAAAGCCTCCACAAGGAGTACTACTTTTCGGTCCTCCTGGTTGTGGTAAGACTTTGTTGGCTAAGGCTGTTGCTACTGAGAGTGGTGCTAACTTCATAGCAGTAAGAGGACCAGAAATACTAAGCAAATGGGTAGGAGAATCCGAGAAAGCGATCAGAGAGATCTTTAGGAAAGCCAGACAATATGCGCCAGCAGTCGTGTTCTTCGACGAAATAGACAGCATAGCGCCGGCAAGGGGTTACGCCTACGACACACGTGTAACCGAGAGAATAGTTAGCCAGTTATTAACCGAGATAGATGGTCTTCATCGGCTTGATAACGTTGTTGTCATTGCTGCTACTAATAGACCAGATATAGTGGATCCAGCATTACTTAGGCCAGGTCGATTCGATAAACTATTATATGTACCACCACCAGATCTAGAGGCGCGCGTAGATATTCTTAGGATCCATACTACTAAAATGCCATTAGCTGAAGATGTAGACTTATACGAGATTGCTAGGAGAACAGAGGGCTATAGTGGCGCTGATCTAGAGGCTCTTGTAAGAGAAGCTGCTATGCTAGCTTTACGTGAAGACATAAATATTGATAAAGTATATATGAGGCATTTCATGAGAGCATTAGAGAGAGTAAAACCCTCTATAACACCAGAAATGATAAGATACTATACCGAGTGGTTTAGTAGAGCTAGACAAAGGATCTCTAAGGAAATAGTTAAACCACAAGTCTATACATAAAATATTCAAGGTGGAACAGTTTGAGTAAAAAGGAAATACTTGGTATATGGAGAAACATGCCGGTATATAGGATCATATTAGAGGAGTTAATTAGAAAACCACAAGGATTAACTGAGAGAGAAATAATTAGTATATTGAAGAAAGAACATGGGATCACAGTTTCTAAAAAGGAGTTGTATCAAGCCCTTTTAAAACTTGAGATCAACGGGTATGTAAAAGTTGAACCAGTGGGTAAAAATATAGTTGCTTCCCTATCACCGAATATCTATAAATTATTTAGATCGAATAAAACCTATAGATAAGAATATAGGTTTTATAAACCAATATATTTTATCGGTGGGGGATCAGTGGGCGTTAATCTCAGAGACTTAATACCTGATAAAGCAAAAACCACTATCGAGGATCTACGTGCACTACGTGGTAAAATAGTTGTCATTGATGGTTATAATGCATTGTATCAATTCCTTGCAGCTATTAGACAACCAGATGGTACTCCACTCATGGATACACGTGGTAGAATTACAAGTCATTTAAGCGGTTTATTCTATAGGACGATAAATATAATGGAGGCTGGTATTAAACCAGTCTACGTGTTTGACGGTAAACCACCAGAGCTTAAAGCCGAGGAGATTAAGAGAAGGAAAAAGATCAGGGAAGATGCAGCGAAGAAATATGAGGAGGCATTAAAGAAAGGCGATTTAGAAGCAGCACGTAAATATGCTATGATGTCTGCCCGGTTAACCGACGAAATGGTTGCTGATGCTAAGAAACTACTGGAGGCAATGGGTATTCCATATGTCCAAGCACCCGCTGAAGGTGAAGCACAAGCAGCTTATATAACTAAGAAAGGCGATGCATGGGCATCTGCTTCACAAGATTATGATAGCCTATTATTTGGCTCACCACGTTTGATCAGAAACCTAACCATCACGGGTAGAAGAAAACTACCAGGTAAAGACGTGTATATAGAGATCAAACCAGAGGTCATCGAGTTATCGAGGCTCCTCGAAGAACTAAAAATTACGCGTGAGCAGTTAATTGATATAGCTATATTAGTCGGTACGGATTATAATCCAGACGGGATCAAGGGCATTGGCGTGAAGAAAGCATATCAATTAGTAAGACAGTATGGTTCACTGGAAAAAATACCTAAAGCACTGCTTCTCGATGAAGACTTAGAGCGTTTGCTAGAGATCAAGAAATATTTCTTATCACCACCTATAACTGTTGATTATAAGATCGAGTGGCGTGAACCGGATCCGGGGAAGATCAGAGAGGTTTTAGTTGAAGAACACGATTTTAACCCAGATAGGGTGAATAATGCTATTGAGAGATTAAGGAAAGCGTATAGAGAATATATTAAGGGCGGTCAAATGGGTCTTGATGCATGGTTTAAGAAATAATTTAATTATTAATTTAATCACTACTCCAACCATATCTACCTATTAATGGTACAAACATACACTCAATACTCCATTTCTTAATAATTTTATCTCCTTGTTTTTCTAAAATCAATAATCTCTGAATAAATCGATTACCAACTGGTATAACCATTCTACCACCATTTTTCAATTGTTCAATCAATGGTTGTGGAACTTCGGGCGCGGCAGCCGTAACTATTATTTTGTCGTAGGGGGCTTCTTCCGGATAACCTAAGGTCCCATCTCCTATGATTACTTTAACATAGTCCGCATAACTTGTTTTAGCTAAGTTTTTACGTGCAAACTCTGCAAGCTCTGGTATTCTCTCTATAGTATATACAAAGCCTTTCTTACTCGGATCCGTTTTAGCAACAATTTCAGCTAAAACAGCGGCTTGATAACCAGAACCTGTTCCAATTTCCAACACTTTATCTCCAGGTCTTGGTTTTAATTCCTCAGTCATTATAGCTACCATGTGTATAGCGCTAATTGTCTGTCCATAACCTATGGGTAGCGGTTGATCCACATATGCGTATTTACGTAGATGCTCTGGCAGGAATTCTTCACGTGGAACACGTTTTAGTGCTTTAATAACATACTCGTCCCTTACATAACCACTAGCTACTAAGTAATCAACTATTCTCTCTCTTTCCTCCACAAAATCCGACAAAACGCTTTACACCACGTGGTTAAATCCTAGAATTTTACATCTATATATTATCTAATTATTGTGTAACAAGATAATATATTATAGTTGTAAATGGTGCTAAATCTTGTTCGCCGTGGAAACCATAAAAGCCTATGGACACCCTAACATCAAAGCATTACATAAGACTACGCTTGAAGTTACTAAGGAGAAAGAATTAACACCCCGTGGCGACTGCATAGTAGGTGTAAGAGCCGATAAAGCAGTACTTGATCTTGATCAGCGTTTTAAAGAGACTATAAGAAACGATCAAGCAATAATTGTGGTTATTTTAGAAGTAGATGATCTACGTGACATAATATTAGCTCACGGCCATCATAGTCTACAATTAAGTGATCCCATGAGGATAATAATTAGGAAAAGTGCTTATATAGAACCAGCAACACTTGCTATAAAGGCAAATAAATCAGCGAGAGACGTTGATCGGCGGTTAATTGATAAGTTGCGGAGAAAAGATACTTTATTGACGATAAAACTATATGCATTAACAATAGATGTTTTCCAGAAAATAGAGAGAATGACGGCACTACACTAGTGCTTGTGGTGTAGATGTTGAACCTTAACAAGTATATTGTACTAGTTTATAAAACAACGAGAGAATGTATGGAGAAAACGAAGAAAATAGTATCAATCGCTAGAAATAAAGGCTATGTGATAGAAGCATATACCGTTGATGATATGGTAAAAGAAACGCCTAGAAAACCAGATATCGTTATAAGCGTAGGCGGTGATGGAACATTATTGAAAATCTCGAGAATATACCAGAAATACACACCACTAATACTACCAGTACCTTGTGGGAGAAGAACTGCTTTTTACGAGAAAATATATGATGAGTTATACGAGGATGTATTCAATAGATTAGAGAATGGCCTCTTCACAATAGAGGTATTGAGAAGAATTAAAGTGGAGATAAACAATAAGGAATTCCTTGCTTTAAACGAAGCATTGATCATCTCGAGGGACCGCGGTAAAGTAACTGGTTTTGAAATAAGCATTAAATCTTTATCCCTAAACTCTAATTTCAAATTTGATGGAGATGGCGTTATAATTGGTGGAGCCCCGGGTTCGGCGGCGTATAATTTATCGGCTAGGGGGCCATTGATAGATTATTTAACAGATAATATCTTTATAACACCATTAAATCCAATGGAATTAAATATTACTCCTTTGATTGTGCCAATGTTTTCTAAAATAACTATAAGGTCAAGGGGATATACTGAACTCTATATTGATGGAGAGAAAGAACTAGAGATACGACCATATACGCACATCAATATTGAGCCAACCAATAGGAATTTTCGTATAATAAGGTTTTTTGACAGAGATTTTCTAAAGGAAGTACTTAGTAAGAGGAAGATGGTTTTTGACTAATAAGAAGATATACGTAGTTTTTGATACAGGTGCTTTCCTAGCCAAGTACCATTTACAACTAGACCCAAGTAGAACAACAATATACACTGTACCATTAGTTATAGACGAGGTATGTGACAAAGAAAACCGCGAAGCACTTGAGATAGGGCTTGATATAGGTCGTGTAATAGTGGTCAAGCCTAACGAGAAATATATTGAAAAAGTAGTTGAAAAAGCACTTGAGATAGGAGAATATATTTCATTATCTAAAACAGATACAGAGATCGCTGCTCTAGCGTTAGAGCTTAGCCGTAAAGGTAGGGTAGTAGTCATTACTGATGATTACGCATTACAAAACTTATTATTACATTTAGATATACCCTATAAACCGTTGAGAACAACTGGTATAAAATCGGCGAGAAAATATGTAGTGGTATGTAAAAGATGTGGATACACATCCACTAACCGTGAAGAGAGGATCTGCCCAATATGCGGATATGAATTAGTGAAAAAGAGTATCAACACTTCTTAGTAAGTGCTACAATATAATAGCCTGGCATATCATGATATAATGGCGTAAACCTATATGCAATTAAGTCTTCATATTCTATCTTCTCACTATAAGGTAAGAAACCTAAGTCTATTGGCTCAAGACTATATTCTCTAATAGCTTTTAACGTTACTAGCTCGTTTTCCTCGAAGGTAATTGTACAAGTACTATAGACTATAAGACCATTACATTTCAACACCCGTGAAGCAGTCTTTAAAAACTGTATCTGATACTTGCTAAGGATGAGTACCTCTTCATAGGATTTATCAATATATATTTTAGGCCTAACACCTAAGCCAGTACATGGTGGGTCGATCAATATTTTATCAGGCTTACCAATAATGTTAAGGTCTATATCTAAATACCTAGAATCCATAGGCAGTACCATCACGTTTTTAAATAAACGTAGCCTTACTAAGGTCTCGGCAGTCATAGATGCTTTTCTAACATTGCGTTCAAAAGCTATTATGCGTGCTAAACCATGTGATAACTGAACTATATGACTAGTCTTCCCACCAGGTGCTGAGTTCATATCCAAAATTAACTCGTGAGGCCGTGGATTTAAAACACGAGTCGTAAGCATAGCAGGTAGGCTTTGGGGATAAAATAAACCTTCACTATATTCCGGAAGATCCCTTATGGGGGGTGCTCGGTACTTTGACAATATGTTTATGCCGACTAGCCCCTTATCCATATTCTTTAGCTTCTCAGAAGAGACAGTTGTCTCTACTACAGCTACTGGTTCACCGTTTGGTGCTATAACAGTTACTTCTTCACCTTTACTAAACTCATCGTATCTTACAATGCCAGGTGCATATAGGTTAGCGCCTATCATGATTGATTCAGCGCCTTCTTTATCAACAACAATCTTTTTATCAAGGATCGGGACATTGAATGGACCTTCTATATCGAAGTAAACGGCTTCCTCAACATATGGATCGGGTTTAACAATTAATCCTTTATCACGAAATCGCTCAATTAACTCATCGCGTGTAATGTACATAGTATTAACTCTCACATATAGTTTTTTAGAGGGCTTATAAAGTAGATCGAGTAAATTATCGAGAAGACTACCATAGACTCTCCTAAGACTTTCTCTAAGCCTAGCATCTACTTCCTTACTCAAAATATGGCCCTCATAATTCCGTGGTTACAAGTTAAACTAAAGTTAAGTATTAAATACTAAAATTAAGTAATTTGATATAGTAAAACCGTCTACGAGGTGGTAGTTCTTGAGCGGTAAAGTAACTGATAAGGATATAGAAGAAGCATTATCTAATAAAGAGGAGAAAAGCTCTTCAGACGAAAAACAAAAATGGGTGCAACGAATGATTAGAAGTGCTAAACATCATCATAAGATCTGTCCATACTATGACAAAAAAACTGGTATGTGCTTTCTGAAACTAGGGTCTAAATGCGATAGAGACGGTAAATTCGACATATGTCCAGTATTTAGGCAATTTATTGAAAGCAAGTATGATGAGTATAAAGCAAAAGGCTTACCATTACCAGTCAACTTCGCAGACCTCGTTATTTCACCATTCTAAAACTCTTTTCCTTTTCAACCCCATAATACGTTGAGGTGGTTTAGAGTGTCTGTGGAAGGTAGCGGAGAATACAAAGTAGCTGATACCGACAAGATCTGGTTTGAATACGATAGACAAAATGATATACTATATATACATTTTGGGACGGATATTGAAGATGCTGATGAAGAACTATTGAGTGGTGAAGATGTTGTTCTTAGAATAAAGAATAAACGCATAGTATCTATAATGGTTATGAACTTCATGGAGAAAATAGGTATAACCATATGTTAGATTAACTATATTTCTCTTATCACATAGTGTATCATCACCTTATTCTTTGGAAAAACCCTGGCTATTAAGTCTAAATATTTATTGATATCCTTGTTCTTGGAATATATTTCAATATAGTAGTTATCAGATAACCCTATGGAAAATACGACGTCGTCTTTACAAGTATATATCGTTGTATAAAATAAGCTTAGGTCACCACTATATTTTTCAACACAACCTATGTTAAGGAGTATTTCTCGTAGTTTAAACAAGTATTTCTTATCTGAAACACTTATTTCTAACAAATACTGATGGATAACCACTAGATCTACACCCTAAAACCATAGATTTCATCTAGTAGATCATTATATTTCATGTTTTTGACGATATATACGTGAACACCATATTCCTCAATACTTAAAGCTAATTCTTCGTTAATATTACAAGTAAATAATATATGTGGATCATATTTATCGAAATAATCGTCAAGAAAATCGGGATCTATAATACCTTCGACTTTTATCTCATCGACGATTTTCTTTTCATCAACATCAACGACTAAGATACTTGTACATCTATTAAGACTTGTTATTCGTTCATCCTTATTTAAACAAATAAAGATGTTAACCAATGCTAATAAACACCTAATTCGATATAAATACCGTGTATGTTAATTAAATATTTAACTAGGAGAACACAGTTTAGAAGCTAAAGTCGTCTTCTAAAATGCTTAGAACTACAACTATAGCGAGAGGTTAATAATATGTTTAACTATAAACGGATCAGAGATCTAGGTTTTCTACTTACTGATATAAAGGGTTGTATAGCGTACTTGGTTAGAATAGATCCGCAGTTTTGGGCAGTATCTGAGATAGTAGGTAATGTAAAGCCTGAGGTTGAAGCTACATCGATTATAATGAATGCATTAGTAAGTTATCGCTTAAAAATGCCTGGAGAAAAGTACTGGATGTTATTTAGTGTAGAGTTAATAAGGGAGAAACCTAGCATACAAAATATTCTTTTATGGTTTAACTCCTTATTGCAAAAACATAATCCATTATCGATGAAAAGCAAAATATCACGTTTAGAAAAGTTTAGAAAAACCAAGATCTTTCATCAGCTTAGCGAAAAACCAGTTGAGTATTGTTTTAAGTTAGGTGAGTTTAACCTAGAACTTGGAAGAGTGTACGGCGATCCGTATGCTAAGACAATAGTTTTTGCTACAAAAATGTACTACTATTATTGTTTAGCTAAAGGATTTGAACCACCGTTAGACTATAATATAGTATTTCCCGTTGATCGTAGAAACGCGTTACTTACATACACATTAGGGTTAATTAGAAGATGTAGGGATATAGACGAGAGTAAATGTATCGAGCTATTAATGAGTAGATATCGCTGGCAAGTAATAAATGCCTGGGATCATATAGCTCGATTTTCCGGTATTCCGCCTTTAATATTAGATACTATAACGTGGATTGCATACGGCAATATAGATGCAATTGAACGCATAATCACTAGGATTCCAAACCAATACTGTAGAGATATTGTAAAAAACGTTATTGTAAAACTATACTCGATGCCTAGATCTTGGTCTCGCCTATGATCTCTTCAACAGCGTTATGAATTAAGCTACAAATTCTCTTAATATATTCGTTAACATCTATTTCCGGGTTACCACAATAACCTACTCTATAATCTTTATAGTATCCTCTCAGATCCTCGTCCAAACAGTACTTATCATCTATACCCTCTGCTTTATCATTAGCTATAAAAGTATACAGTTTAGCTTCGAAAGAACAAGCATGGCAATATTTTAACCCATGCTTCGAAGCCGTTCTCCATAAATCTATAAGTATAAATGGTTTTCCATATATTACGTATAATTCTCTGGCAAATGCGTTTAGTAATTCATAGTTTCCACCATGTCCATTAACCATGATATAGCCATCAACATCTAAGTTGTTATCTATAGAGCTAATTATTGACCCTAGGTATTCTATGAAAACACTTGTACTTAAACTAACAGTGCCAGGAATATCGTTCCATTCTGGTGAATACCCATATACTATAGTAGGGTATAAGTAGATACAAGTCTTCCTGGTATCTTTTAATTGTTTAAGACAATATCTCGTGACTCCCTCAGCTATTATCGAGTCAGTACCATATGGTAAAACCTCGCCATGATATTCAAGGCTTCCGATTGGGATAACAGCTATTTTGTATTCACAATCAATAATTCTTTTGGCTTTATACACGTCTATTAATACCATTATATTACCTCTTTCCTTTTATTCCATTAACTTGGGATATTAGTGATTAGAATAAAATACCTTGGTTTAACACCACGTGGATAAGTGGTGATGTTGGTGGCCAATCCTGTATTTAAATGTACCAAGTATGATTTAAACAGTATATTTGATCTTACACGTAAACTTCTAAGTGAGGACTTCGATCATGGATTACCACATGTTCTAAGAGTATTAAATATAGCATATGGTATCGTTGAAAAGACTAAGATTCCGATTAACTACTGTGTATTAGAGGCTGCTGTATTACTACATGATATTGGGAGAGCGTTGGGCGAGCCACATGCTTATTACTCTGCTTTATTAGCTGAGTCTCTTTTAAGAGAGAAGGGTTTCACGGATAATGAGATCAAATGTATCGTTAACGCTATATTATATCATAGCTATAGTTACTCACGTAGACATCATGTTAAACCAGTTTGTGAAGAAGCAAAAATTCTAAGCGATGCAGATAAACTTGACGCACTTGGTGTTATCGGTTTTGTCCGCGTATTTCTTTATGATAAGAAACGTAATATAAAAGATATTCTTAGACATTTTAACGAGAAAATCTTGAAACTACCGGATTTAATGCATTACAGCTGTACTAGGGAGAAAGCAGAGTTTCTTAGGGAACGCGTGAAGACGTTATTGAATTGGTTAGATGAAGAACTAGAGGTAGGCGGTGATCGTTAAATATGGATAAGTATTTAGTATTAGCTAGTAGTAGTCCACGACGTATAGAGTTACTTAAGAAATATGTTGAAAACCTAATAATTATTAAACCGGATGTAGAGGAAATTAAGCTTGATGATCCATATAAGACGGTATATGTAAATTCACGTAATAAAGTAGAGAATGTCGTAGACAAAGCTCCTAAAAACTCTATAGTTATTGGCGTAGATACTATTGTATATCTACCTGGATATGGTGTTATGGGAAAGCCTAGTGATTTTGAAAATGTTTTTGAATATTTATCAAGACTAAGTGATAAAATTCATTTAGTGATCTCAGGGGTCTATATACTCGATAAAACAACTGGTAATAATCACTACTTCCATGTAACTAGCTATGTTAAATTCTCTAAGCTTAGTAGAGAGGACATCGAATGGTATATTTCAACGAGGGAACCCTATGGTAAAGCTGGGGGTTACGCCATACAAGGTTATGCTGGTGTATTTGTTGAATGGGTTATAGGCGATTTCTATAATGTCGTGGGCTTACCACTCAATAGTATTTGGAGGGTTTTAAAGAGTGTATTTGGATTCAATCTTATTAGAAAACAATAATTGCGTGTGGTACTTTTGATCAAGGATCGTTTGCTTGACATATTCGTGTTAAGACCAGATGCGATAACAGTATGGGAGTATGACGAAGTACGCGAATATCTTTCATGGTATCATAGTGTCATGGTTAATGAGAAACCAGCTAAGTATCGTATCGTTAAGAGAATAGAGGCCCCACTAAATCCCTATGAGGATGGAGTTAATATTAGTGAATTATGGATGATCCATGATAAACTCGCGATAGAGTTTAGGAAGATATGGAATAAGATAAAAAATGATGAATTATCTATAAACGAGTTTCCCATGCCCAAATATAGTTTTCTTGATGTTAAGATTGTTTTAGCACGTGAGCTCATGAGAGAATGTATACTATGTGAGAGGAAATGTCGTGTAAAACGTTTAGAGGGTAAACGTGGTGTTTGCCTTGTTTCTAATCAATGCATTGTCCATAGTTATTTCCATCATATGGGCGAGGAAGCACCTTTAGTACCTAGTGGAACTATATTCTACGGTGGTTGTAACTTTAAATGTGTCTTTTGCCAAAACTATGACATTAGCCAGACAAACGTGTGGGATGGCGAAATAGTAACGCCTCGTCAATTAGCGAGGATACAAGAATACTTGAGAAAAACGGGTGCACGTAACATTAACCATGTAGGCGGTGATCCTACTCCTCACCTCTACTTTATAATAGAGAGCTTCAAATATACTGATGTTAATGTGCCACAGCTTTGGAATAGTAATATGTATTTAACAATAGAGTCTATGAAGCTTTTAGTTGATCTAATCGATATTTGGCTCCCGGATTTCAAATATGGTAATGATAAATGCGCATGGAGGCTCTCTAGGGTTCGTAACTATTGGGAAGTTATTACGCGTAATCTTAAATATGCATATGAAAACGGTGATATGATCATAAGACACTTAGTACTACCTAACCATATAGAGTGTTGTACTAGACCGGTCCTTGAATGGATTGCTGAGAATACGCCTAGAGTACTTGTTAATGTTATGGAGCAATATAGGCCGGAACACCTAGTTGCACGCTACCCCGATAAATACCCTGATATAGCTCGAAGACCTCGTATAGAGGAAATTAGAGAGGCGTATCGTATTGCTGACGAACTAGGGATAATATATCAGCCTGTATCTTAGGAAAACCTTAATGGAGTTGATATGTAGTGAGTGTAGAGGAGAATGTTTCAGAATATTGGTTTCTAGATCATTATCGCGTTTTAATTGTTGATCTAGGTAATGGTAAGAAGTTTTTATCTGTTGATGTTTATAGGAGGAATTGGTTGTTTAAAGACTATACTAGTAAATGTGTTGCGGGCGATAAATATTGTTTGCTATATAAAGAGCTAGCCCCCGATCCTAATAAACATGTTCTTAGTAACGGTAGAGTTTCTAAAATAATTGTTACTGGAATTAAAGCTGATGATATTTATGAAACTATTAATGTTAGATGGTTTATTGAAGGAAATATAAGCTATAACGATATCGAGAAGATCTTTTATTGGTCGTGGGAGCTCATAGGTTGTGTGGGGCCTCGTGATAACCCGTGGTATCATAATTGTACGGATACGTAGCACCCACTAGATTTATATCACGGTTTCCGCGAATAATATATTTCAATTAGAGTCGCATATAATGGAGTGTGTTGTTAATGGAATTTAAACCTAAAATAACGGAGAAAAGATGGGATCATAGGCGTGAACCCGAGATTTACCGTAAATGGGAGGAAATGGGTTTACATAAGTTTGTATTTAGGGAAGATGATCCTAGGGAAATAATAGCTATTGATACTCCACCACCATATGCTAGTGGAAAATGGCATGTGGGTGGTGCAGCGCATTATGCCCAGATCGATATGATCGCACGATACTTTAGGATGAAGGGATATAATGTACTAGTACCATTCTATGCTGATCGAAACGGCTTGCCAGTTGAGGTTCAAGTTGAGAAGACACATGGTGTTATTGCACATGAGATGACTAAGACGCCAGAGGGTAGAGAGAAGTTTCTTAATATGTGTAAAGAATTCCTCGATAAAGTAGAGTCGGAGATCGTAAAGATCTGGAAAAGACTGGGCTGTAGCTTTGATTATTGGAAAAACGGTACCGACAGCCCCGAATATAGAAAGATCACACAAGCAACATTTATCGAGTTATATAAAAAAGGATTAATATATGAGGCTGAGAGACCAGTTAATTGGTGTCCACGTTGTAGAACCACATTAGCTGATGCAGAGCTAGAGTATATTGAGGAAGATGCTTATCTATATTACATTAAGTTTCAGATCAAGGAGACCGGAGAAGAAGTAGTAGTAGCTACTACAAGGCCTGAGCTTCTAAGATCATGTAAGGCATTAGTATTTAACCCCAATGATGAACGATATAAGAGGTTGAAAGGGCTTCATGCTATCAACCCATTATACGGACATGAAATGATAATAACGAGTCATCCCAGTGTTGACCCAGAATTTGGTACTGGACTTGTAATGGTGTGTAGCTATGGCGATCAAGCAGATGTTAGGATGTTTAGAGACTTAGGACTTAAGCCATTAGTTATCATTGATAGAGATGGCAAATTAACCGGCGAGGCCGGGGAATTAGCTGGTCTTGATGTTAAAACAGCACGTGTTAAAGCAGTAGAATTACTTGAGGAGAGGGGTAAGCTTGTTAAGAAAGAGAAAATAACACACTCGGTACCCGTATGCTGGCGTTGTAAAACACCAATACAGATCATACATGCACGTGAATGGTTTTTAAAACAACTTGATTTCAAAGAGGATATTAGAAGAATTGCTATGGAGATAGAGTTTAAGCCTGAAATGCATAGAAAGAAGCTCCTAGATTGGATCGATAGTGTTTCAACAGATTGGCCTATAAGTAGGGATCGGTACTACGCAACTGAAGTACCAGTATGGAGATGTAGCGTATGTGGCGCAGTACTAGTGCCTGAACCTGGTAAATACTATAGACCGTGGATAGACGAGCCTCCATGGGATAAATGCCCAGTATGTGGAGCATCTCGTGATAAGCTTATTGGTGAGAAGAAGGTATTTGATACATGGTTTGATAGTAGTATCTCAGTATTATATGTTACTGGTTACCTAAGGAATAATAAGCTCTTTGAAAAAGCATTCAAATACACGTTAAGACCACAGGGACAAGACATTATACGTACATGGCTATACTATACACTTCTAAGAGTATATCAGTTAACAGGTAAACCAGCGTTTAAATGGGTTAGAATAACTGGTATGGGTCTTGACGAGAAAGGAGAAGCTATGCATAAATCTAAAGGCAATGTCATCGATCCAGAGCCATTCATTGATAAATATGGTGCGGATGCTTTTCGCTTCTGGGCTGCAGCGGCTTCCAAACTAGGGTATGACTATAGGTTCTCAGAGCAAACTATTAAAACCGGCTCATTATTCGCTACTAAGCTATGGAATATAGCTAGGTTTATATCATCATTCCCAAGGCCCGAGAGAAAACCACAACTTAGGGCTATTGATGAGGCGACAATAGCTTATCTCAATATGTTGTTAAAGAAAATCGATAAAGCATATAGTGAATTAGACGTATATGGGCCGATCACCAACTTGTACCAGTTTACATGGAATTATTTCGCATCACATTACTTAGAGCTTGTAAAATCACGTGCATATAATCGTGAAATGAAATACTCGTTAAGCGAACAAGAAGCGGCATGGTATACGCTCCACTATGTACTTGACCGAGTATTGAGAGCATTAGCTCCTATAATGCCTTTCGTAACAGACGCTATATATGAGAAACTCTACGGCGTATCAGTACATACTACTAGGTTCCCAGAACCTGAGGAAGAATGGCTTAGCAAAGACTATAAACTAGTAAATACTGTTATGGAGGTAAACTCAGCTATATGGGGGTATAAGAAGAAGCTAAATATAAGATTTAGTGAACCTTTAAAAGAGAGGATCTATCTACCACATAGTGTTGAGCCAGTTATAAAGGAGATCGTTGACCTACATCACCTCGAAAATGTGGAGTTCTA
Source organism: uncultured Desulfurococcaceae archaeon (assembly GCA_964625205.1). GTDB lineage: Archaea > Thermoproteota > Thermoprotei_A > Sulfolobales > Desulfurococcaceae > CAZVAW01. Next base: position 9,630 of record CAZVAW010000009.1, on the reverse strand, counting down.
TGAGGATAAACCGCCAGAGAGCACTATAAATATTGGAGGCCCGGTTTATCTAGCCAAGTAGTTATTTACTATATAACCTCCTACTTATACTCCAAGCTATCCTCTTAAGAAAAACCCTAAAAGGGGGATACCCATAATGTGGTTTTACATGTTTCTTCTTTATAGCTTTAAAAACAGAGTCAACACTAAGCTCATCTAACTCGACAAGCGTATATGCTACACCGATATATTCTACCACATGTGCATCACTATTAGCAAGACCCGGTAAACCAAGTTCTTTAGCAGCCTTACACGCTTTCTTATTAGCACCATGTGGAGCCGAAGCATTCCAAACCTCTATAGCGTCCCAACCACTATACTCATATAATGCCTCGCCTATACCATGTCTCCATGTATCGAATGGATGAGCAGGTACTACGAGACAATTGTTTTCATGAGCATAATCTATAAGTAAGCCTAGATCACGTGGGGTATCGATTGGCTCATAACAATACAGTAATATATCGCCCTTATCAGTACGTACTTCGTTACCAATAATAACTATTAGTTCTTCACCATACTTACCTGCCTCTCTACTAGCAACTACAGCGCCCTGGAAAGTATCGTGGTCAGTAATAGCTATTACTTTCAAATCCTTGTACTTAGCATAAAGTATCACGTCACGAGGACTCCCCCGTCCATCGCTATAGGTTGTATGGATATGCATATCTGCTTTAACCCACATAATACTTCACCGGAGGGGTGTATATTATTTGGCTTTAAAAATATTGATCAATCATAGTAAATGCGATTTATGCGGATTATGTATCAAATATTGTCCTACATACGTCTTTTATATGAAAGATGATAAAGTTGAAACCGATCCAAGTAAATGTATTGAATGCTATGGATGTATACCATTATGTCCTAGGGAAGCTATTGAGATCGTCTCCGATGATCCTTAAAGATAATATGGTTTTAACTCGGATCTACAGTAAGGGCATTTATAATGCAAATTCCTAGCATGTGCGGCGCAGAAATAGGCTTCTCTACCTCTTGACACGCATGAAGGACAATAATACACGTTTTTCTCATCAACAGCTTTGAATAAATCTAGCTCAGTATGACATATAGCACAATATACTCTTGTCCAACCCTTATGCCCAACCTTATTTGTCCCCTTGAATAACCCTATAGTCACTATAACCCACCGATCAACGTTGTATTAGGCTATTCTATCTAAGATAAACTAGATTCTTAATAAACCTTACTCGTCTACGGCCTAAAGTATTAGTTTTTCTTCTCATAATCAATAACCTATGTAATAGGGATAAAGACTTAGGGTGTACATAGTAGTTGTTGAACATAATTGCTACAGCCGATATTCATAGCCCGAGATACTTGGCATTATTTATGAAGAGTTTTAAAGAGATAAACGTAGATCCAGACTTAATTATTCTAGCTGGTGATCTTGTTGAGAAAAATAATGTTTCTGCATTAAAACCAGTTTATGAATTCCTTTTAGGAAAATATAGTGGTAAACCAATAGTAGCTGTTTATGGTAATGAAGAGTTTAGAGGCTATGAATATAGATATAAAGAGCTATATAGAGAATTTATATGGTTAAACGATGAATATATTGTCCTTAATATTAAGGAACAAAAAGTAGCAGTTATAGGTACTAGAGGTGCTCTTGATAAACCTACTACGTGGCAAGCACGTAATATTCCCGGTATATACCAGTATTATAGCGAGTTACCAGCTAAGATAGCTAAGTTGATTGATGAAGCTCGAGGTAAAGGCGTTGATACCATTATATTAGTATCACATTATGGTGTAACATATAAGGATCTAGACGGGGAACCACGAAGTATATGGCCTCATTTAGCTTGTAGTAGATTTGAGAAAATAATAGTTAGTAAGGAGATAGATCTAGTTATTCATGGACATGCACATAATGGGTTAAAAGAACTAGTCTATATAGGTAAAACGCCAGTTTACAATGTGTCATTACCAGCTAGGGGTAGGGTTATGTATATTAAGTTTGAGAAAATCAGAGAAACTAGAAAAACTAGTTTAGATAAATGGTTTAAATAATATTTGAGGGGGTTTAGTGATTTGGGATTACCAATATCTATAACGGCACCTCGTAAATTCCCAGTAGTAACTATAACTATTATATTGATCAATGTAGTTGTTTTCGCATTAATGTATATTGATCCATCAGCTTTAGTGCCGGGCGCTAATAATGCTTATGAAGTACAAATAGCATTAGCCGCTACTCCAGCAGCAATCATACGTGGTGAAAATCTTTGGACGTTAATAACAGCTATGTTTATACACGCTAATATATACCACTTGTTAGGTAATATGTTATTTTTATTCGTTTTTGGAGGCCCTGTCGAAAGTGCTATGGGTAGTAAGAGGTTTCTTGTATTCTATATCTTATCAGGTTTAGCAGCTGATCTATTCCATATACTTAGTATATCTCTTATACCGAAAGAATATTTATTAACTAAGGCTGTCTTAAACCCTTGGGTTACTCCAACACTTGGAGCCTCTGGTGCTATTAGTGGTGTTATGGGTGCTTATTTCATATATTATCCACGTACACGTGTCACGTTTATATACCCGATTTTTATAATACCGTTGATCCTATATCTGCCAGCATGGGTTTACGTTACAATATGGTTTATATATCAGCTCATAATGGGTCTTGTATCACTATTAGGTGTTGTAACTAGTGTGGCGTATTGGGCCCATATAGGCGGGTTTATAACTGGAGTCGCATTAGCGCCTTATTTCCTGGATCCGAAGATTAAAATGTGGATTAAGATAAGAAGAATGCTATGGTCACATGTATATAGGGATATATCGGATCATTATTATGAGGAAGAATTTTTCTAGAAACTAAGGCCTCATGCCATCATATATAGCTAATGCGGCTGCGATCGCAAGTAATCCGACATATTCTTTAAACGATATATTCTCTTTTCTCATCCTTGTGTCTATTTCGAAAAGTTTCTTAGCGCCTTCACGTGTTGCTATTAACCTGTTAGCGAGTATGTCTTCTATAGTTTTTCGAGCCCACTCCGGAGATCTATCTTTAATAAGCTCTAAATAGAGTGCGACAATAGCGTTTTCGGCGCTACCATAGATCTTGTAATACTCTAACAGCTTCTTAACATATTCGGGGATACGATAATCTATTAGATCAAGGGAGGTGAACGCAGGCCATTTACTTCCAAGAACCCGGAAGATCTCTGCAAAACTAACTCCTCCCTCTATACCAGATATAGGTGTTATACCAGTCGTTGTTAGGTGTTCATACATGTCATTTCTATGTACACTTTTTAGGGCGTCGAGGACTTGTCTGATCTCGCTCCATTTATTTATACCAAGTATTAGATTTAATGATTCTTTAACCTTACCGGATTCTCGTACATAACTATCAATGTTTGAATGACTTAAAGCTATGGAATACAGAATTTGTGGAATTATAGTTGAAGGATATACTACGCCTCCATTCCATCTATACGATTCACGTAAAGCCTTAGCTAATAACCTACCAATACCAACCCCAGTTAACGCTATATCACCGTGTCTTACACGTTCACCATATTCTATAGCTTCAATTATATAATCTACGGCAGAGATCGTGTTTGACACGAGGAATTGTGCATCTCTGTCTAATCTAAGACGATGAATAGAACCCGGTTTAATAGACGAGTATACAGCTAGATGTACTCCCTCAATCATAGACTTAAGTATTAGGATCTCCAATTTTTCAAACACCTTATTGATAGAAGCTCTTATAGGGATTATATGTTATAAGCTAGTATAAAAAAGCTAATCCAAAGAACTAGCCCACAGCATATTTTGTAACTAAGTCGAGGATTCTATCGATCTCCCTTCTAACAGCTAATGGTATACCGGGCGCATCTACGTTCATAAAACCACGTATTAGTACGGAGCGTGCCTCGTCTTCTGTAAAACCTTTACTCATAAGATACTCTAACTCTTTCTCAGCAATCATACCAATAGCTGCTTCGTGGCTAAGCAGTGCACCGGGTTTCTTAGAAGTTATTACTGGTATTGACGAAACCATAGCTTCATTAGAGAGTAGAAGACCTAAGCATTCAATATGTCCTCTGGTATCGCCTTCATGCGCCTCTATATCCGCACGTGAATACACTTTTGCTTTATCACGCGCAACCACACGAGAAATGATCTCTGAGGATGAATTTCTATTCTCTAAAATCGTCTTAGATCCCAGATCGTATATCCCTTTACCACTTGCGGCTGTGATCGTTGCTAAATATGCTTTGCCGCGGCGGCTGAGATACGCGATCGGAAATGTCTGTATACTCGCTATAGGGCTATATATTACATAATAACTAACATACTCTCCACCTTCTTCGACAATAACACTTGTTCTAGGTCTAACATGTAAGCCCTCCGCCCATGCATGGATCATTGTAAAAGTCAACTTTGCATTCCGTGCTATATAAAACTCAGAAATACCTATGTGGAGACCCTCACTAACACCATGTGGTACAGCACAACCAGTAACCACATGTGCTTCTGAACCTTCATCTACATAGACAATGTTATGTGCAAACTGGATCTTCTTATTACCAGTGATTGCTAGGCAAGAGTAAATGGGGATAGGTACTTTTGTCTTAGGCGGTATATATATGAAGTAACCGATCTCGCCGCCATAAAGGTAGGCAGCGGCAGTGTATTTATCAGTATCTGGCCTTATTATTTTCCATGAAAACTTGTGTGCAATATCATATTTTTCAAGTGCTATTTTTAAAGGCATAATACGTGCTCCGAATCTACTTAATTGTTTCTCCAAAACCTTATACAAGGCGGTCTCATTAACTTGCAAGTAACCAAGACTTTTACTACTAAAACTTACACGTTCAACAGCCTTAGCTACTGGTTCATCTAGCTTGTCCTCACTAAGTTCTCCTATGGCGGGCTCTTCAACCTTATATTTAGAAATATCTATATCTGGCCCGTAAACTGCTGGTTTAGATAAAGCTTTTTCAACGACTTCTCTCTTTATACTCATGTTTTTCTTCACCTCTTCTTAAGAACTTCTAATCCTTTACGATAACCTAATTTCATTATGATCGGGAGTACTTCATCGGGGTAGCCACTATAAGTGACTTTGCCATTTATCAATATATGTACACGATCAATATTGCTTAGTTTATTTGCTATCATGCCAGTATGTGTTACTAATATAATCGAGGTTCCTCTTCTTCTCATGAACTCGATTGCTCTAGCTATATTCTCTATACTTTCGACATCAACTCCACTATCCGGTTCGTCAAGCATAGCTAATTTAGGTGCTTGTAGAAAAACGAGGTATAACTCGGCTCTCTTCTTTTCGCCACCACTAAAACCCACGAATAGATCACGGTCAAGTAGTTGATCGACATTTAATATTTTAGCTAATGGGACACAATCGCTACATCCATGTTTTTTCAATATAGAGATAGCGATATCCTTAAATTTTACACCCTTGATCTCTGGCGGGTTTTGATGTGCTAAAGCAATACCCAATTTAGCCCTTTCATAACTAGGTTTATCTGTAATATCTATTCCATTAAAGAATATCCTGCCCCCATAGATCTTAACACGTGGGAGGCCCATGATCGCTGCTAATAATGTAGATTTGCCACTTCCATTTGGACCCATAATTATATGAAGCTCTTTCTCACCGATTCTAAGATTAGCCTCCCTAATTATCTCTTTACCGTTAATACCAGCTCTTAGATTCTCTATTCTAAGTAGCATATTAACCCCTCAATAACAACGTTATAATTCTCAGCTCTTATTAAAAGTAATGCTTAACATATTAGGAGGGATCAGGGTGAGAGCTCTTCTTCACAACATAGTCTCTGATGGTTTGCTATTCATCATCTCCTTATCTTATTTATCACATAAGAGACTATATGTTTAGCCACATCAACACCCGTGGCTGTTTTCAACCCTTGCCATTGTGGGAAAGCATTTACTTCTAATACATAGTATTTATCACTAGTGGTATCATATGCTACGTCCACACCAGCATAGTCTAGTTCAAGTATTGAAACTGTCTTCAAAGCTATCTCATATACCTCAGGGTACTCATTATAAGTTACTTTTACACCACGAGCACCTTGTGCAATGTTTGTCTTCCACCCAGAGTCTACAACTCTCTTCATAGCACCGACGACATTATCACCAACTACGAAAACTCTAAAATCGAAACCCGGTTTTTCAAGGAAAACCTGGTAATAACTCGGTATCCTAAGGTTCATTAAGCTCCGTGTAACGTGATATGCTAGATCCGGATCTTCTATAAGTGTTGAACCAAGCCCTAATGAACCCATTAAAGGCTTATATACAGCTCTTCCATGTCTCTCTATGAATCTCTTAGCCGTGAATGGGTTCTCGGTTATAACTGTGGGTGGCACTGGTATATTATTTAATGCTAATCTTAATAAGCTTCTCCATTTATCCCTAGTATAGGTTATAGCTGTGGGTTTATTGATCACAAATGCTCTCGTAGAAAGAGCTTCTAATACGCCTATTCTCTTCATATAAGCATCTAGCGATAAATGCATACCAATACTACGTACTATAGCGCCGTCAACCTCTATCTCATCATCAAAACGCTTAACCAAAATCTCTCCCTTATCAACATAAGCGTCTAGTTCATGTATCTTTAAATAAACTGGTTCATGTCCTAAAACCTTAATTGCATCAATTAATTCCTTAGAAGATAAAGTAGGTGTTGAACGATAATGTATAACTGCTATTCTCAAATCTTCTCCCGTGGATATCCTTAATTTTTAAATTCTATATAATTTGCTAATACCTAGAAGTAATAATAAAGTAGCTGTCGTTAAGGTTACAGCATACATTAATACACCAACATTTTCAAAACCGGCTATAATACTTCCCGTTAAAACACCAAGGATTAAAGCTAGAGCTGTAAATGTAGACAACGCCACTACCTCGCCAGCACTACGATGTACATGTGCATAATAAGCTAGATAAGCTAATACTAAGGCGGCTATACCAGTACCTATTGCTATCCCCTCATAATTGAAGTTTAAAGAGATGTAGATCATAGTTAGATATAGGATTATTAACATAAGTACGAGAAATTTTCTCGAATACAATAGTTTCTCAGACACCATGACACATACACCACTATTTCTCCTTACCACCTAGACTATATACGAGGTAATAGGCTAGTAAAGCTATATAAACCTGAGCTTCCAACGGATCAGTATTAAGCGTTAAATCCTCAAGGGCGGCTCCCATAACATTGTATTTAAATTTAAGCTCACGCGCTAAATGTTCTTCGACACTAGTTGATAGTAATAATACGTTTTCATAACCAGGTATTTGTTCTGGTGGTTGATAATAAGCTTTTATCTCAAGTCTTCTTAGTACATCGACTAAATACATAGATACTGGTTCGAGTAATTTAGATGATGTAACAAACCATTTCTTACCACGAACTATATGTTCTAATTTATCAATGTATTTATCGATAAGCTCTTCAACAATAGGGGATAACCCTTCACGTGCATGGCTATGTAGCCTAGCCCCCCTACTACCAAGTCTTCCACTATATACTTTACTTAAAGCGTAGTATACCGAGATAGTAGTTACAAGTGTAGCTTCAAGCTCATCATCTAGATCAACATAAATGACGTTATAGTGCGACAAAATATTAGCTACTCGTTCATCACGTGGTTTTAAAGTCACAAGCACTGACTCGTAACCAGTTAAACGTGAAGTTTGAAGAAGATTAATAGTTGACGAAGAATAGGGATTTGAAGAGAAAAACACTATACCTCCCTGCTCATGATATGGTAGAATATAATATGTTAACGCGTTAGCTTCGTTAAAAACAACGTTTTTATCTGGATCCATTGTAGTGACGAACCAGTACATTATAGAAGCTGGTAAATACCCGTGTCTATGATAGGTGATCAGTATTTTACCCGGTAATTTTGTAAAAAGCTCGTGGAAACGAATACTTAGGCTTTGGCAAATCTTCTCTAAATTCTCAACATGTTTAACGTAACCTGCTATATTAGAGCTGTCTCTAAGCTTTTGCAACAACTACATAGCTCCTCCTTCGGCTCACTGGGTATTTTCTCGATAATAACAGGTAATAATTTCTTAGCTTTCTCAGTATTCTCCCTCATAGTCCTTAATACTTCCTCGGCCGTAACTGGTTTCTCCGCCCATACATCATAGTCTGTTATCATAGCTACTGTAGCATAGCAGATCTGGGCTTCACATGCAAGATTTACCTCTGGCACGAGAGTCATACCTATAATATCTGCTTTAAAAACTTCTTTCCAAACCCTGCTCTCAGCTCGTGTTGAGAAACGTGGGCCTTCTATACAAATATATGTCCCGCGTTCATGCATCTTAACGCCAGTTTCACGGGCCGCCTCTAATATTATCCTTCTTAGATGCTCACAGAACGGGTCAGCCATACTAACATGGGCAACAACTCCGCCCTCGAAGAACGTCATCGGCCTAATACCCTTGGTCATATCAATGAACTGATCCGGTACTACGAAATCGCCTGGTTTATAGTCTTCACGGAGACTACCAACTGCTGAGAAACCAATGATCCATTTAACACCTATTGATTTCAAAGCCCAGATATTAGCTCTATAGTTAACACGATGAGGCGGATATTTATGACCTCTACCATGACGTGCTAGGAAAGCAATCTTTTTGCCTCTCAGCTCACCTACTATAATATTATCGCTAGGAGCGCCATATGGCGTGTAGATCTTATATTCTTTAACATTCTCCAATTCAGGGATCTCATATAAACCACTACCACCAATAACTCCAACCCTAACCTCAACAGGTGGTTTAACTAACATTGTATAACACCACATGAGAAATAATACAACATAAGAATATAGGCTTTTCAATATACGTATGGATATTGCTAAGAATTAATAATTAGAGATTAGTTAGAAGATAGTTATTTGCGGGCCCGCGGGGATTTGAACCCTAGGCCCCGCCGTGTAAGAATAAGCTGATATGCAAGCATTACATATTAATCATATACATATAATCCGGTTTGCACACTATAGCTGATATCAAAAGCGGTACTACTTGATAATCGGATACGTATCATGTAAATTGCATTAAATCTAAAAATCTAATAGGGTGGATAAGCATAGAGGTCATGGAGGAGGAATAATGTCGGCTAAGAAATTTAGATGGATTATTACCGACCCTAAGATATGTCACGGTAAACCAGTATTCAAGGGCACTCGAGTCTTGGTCTCTGATGTATTAGAAATGCTAGCTGAAGGTATGTCAATAGATGATATACTTAAGGAGTACCCTCAACTCAGTAAGGAGATGATTCTCGAAGCCATTGCACTAGCGGCCGAGCTCCTAAGGAGGGAAAGGCGTGTCATACCGATTTCTGCTTGATGAGAATATTCCACGGAAAATATACCGCATACTAAGAGAACGGGGCCATTATGTCGAATATGTTCCTCAAGGAGTAGATGATGAGACTGTTATAGATATTGCTAAGAATAAAAACCTCGTATTAATAACAAGAGATAAAGATTTTGCAGATGAAATCAGGTA
>CAZVAW010000008.1:12523-44029 GCA_964625205.1 uncultured Desulfurococcaceae archaeon | reverse complement strand
TAGTAGCTCTATATATCTTCTCACGAATAGTTTCTCGAACACCATATTCTCTATTTCCAGTGACCCAAAACAAGCAACAATCACGTGTAAGTATTAATGGGTAATCCTTACATGTCGTCAACGGTATATTCCTTTTAGCTACTATCTCTCTCAACATATCATATACCTCGCGTTTCCACTTCCTCGATGGTGTATAGAGGTTCTCGGCCTCCACAGTATATTTAACCCATTCTATGTTACGTAGTTTAACACTTAGTTTACCCTCTAAAAGACTCGATATAAATTCTAGCTCTTCACTAGTCAACCTTATAGACTCTATGATCACCCCATCAACGCGATCAACAATATTCTCTAATAATGTTAAATGCTCTTCCTCCAAACCAGGTATTAGTGGTTGTAACCTCAAAACAACGGGTATATCGTGATCCTTTAGTAAATCGATTAATTCAATCCTCTTTTCCGGAGGCGGAGCATTAGGCTCTAGTATTTTCGAGGCCTCCCCATTGTATAGTGAGAGGCTTATTTGAACCAAGACTAGTTTCTCGCTAGCCATTTCATTGACTAATTTAAGCCATGGATCCTTGGCGATCAATGTCGACTTAGTATTAATCACTATGGGTATACGGTAACTATACGCTGTCTCAAGCATTCTATAGGAGTATTTATGGTTGATCTCTAGTTTCTCTTGAAAAGGCTCTACGAGAGTAGCTAGTCTAAAATATGGTTTAGGGACAGGTGTTTCCGCTAATTTAGAAGCGATCCTCTCCCAGTAGCGCAGGATCTTCTCCGATGGAATACTTGGTGGTGCTCTATACCATCTGGCGTAGCAGTATATACAGTTATAGGTACAAGTACTATATGGTTCAAGGCGGAAAACCGAGTAGCAGTAACCAGATATTATGTTAGAGGGTTTTACACCGAATAACCTATAATCGATCAACCCCTTACTATCACCTTGTTATCTACATGCTCCATTTCTTCCGTAACTCGCGATACTCGGTTAAAGCCTCGATCCATAAGGGAGCATTAAGTAGTATAAGCAATAATATGATCTCGGGCGAAGGCCTAGATAATAGGATATAAGTTGTAGATAAAACAGTCGTGTAGACGGCTAGTACTAGGATCTTTGGTATAAGCCTCCCACGGATAAATAATTTACCTATAAGTTCAAGCGGTGGATCCTTAACTATAATATACTTGCCCTCCTCTGTTCTCTGGGCAAGACCTAGTCTAACAAGCTTACGCAGTAATCTCTGTGATTTACCAGGGCTATTAAAACCTAGTATACGCTGGGTTTCCCTAACCCCTACTGGATGGTCTATTTTTCTCAGTATTAGGTAGTATCTTAGTATCTCTTTATCGTCCAAGCTAAAAGCCCTCAACTATAGGGTGTGGTCTCGGCTAGGTCTTCTTCAATACAATATATATTATGAGAGAAGCTATAATAGCGGTTATGAAGGAAATCAACACACTATAATAGCCTGACCTACTTGTTTCACCATATATTTCCTTAGAACTAGTAGAAGACGATGCGGGTTTCGTAGTACTTGTATAGGTTTGTTTAGAAACAATGGTTTCACTACTAGTTAATGTTGAGGCGAAGCCCCCGGCTAAGGGTGGTGGAGCCCATGTGTTGCTTCGTTGTGTTGATTCTGTAGTCGTGGTTTCCGAGTATCCACCACCTAGGTATGATGCTCCCATGGCATACTTTGACTCTAACAACTCCCACTTAGGCCTTATAGGCGGGTTTATACGTAATAGTAATGACGCTACATCATCTACTCCTGCTTCTGTTGCCGAGCTATAGATCCTCATCGATTCATAAACTGGTGTTGAAACACTAGTTATTATCCCTAGACGTAGTAGGTAGCCGAGCTCAATATATAGTATGGTTTCAGCATTGTAATGTGAGGCATTTGTTGCCTGTACACCACCATATATCCATATAATTACTTTCGAGCCTTGGCTTGACCCGATACTACATACTGCTACTATATAGTATGGGTCGTACCATGGCCTATAAGTAAACAATAGTGTCTGTGAGTTATTCACTGTAGCTGTGACAAAATATTTCTTCAGTGGAGCCTCATCAGAATACTTTATTAAGAGGTCTTGTAAAAGACTATAGTTTATCGTAGCATGGTCTATGATTGCCACTAAGTAATTCTCTATACTAATAGTCTCTTCTGATAAGACCAAGACTGGCGAAGACAGTATTAATAGTATTACTGCTAATGCTAACGATTTTCTCAATACTATTCTACACCCTACTTGTTAACCTAATATAATACTACTGTATTTGTTCAACATAAAATAATCCCCTACAATACTATGTGACGACACTGTCACTTATATATAGAACACTAGAGTAACTACTACGTTTTCGTTTAAATAATTACGTTGACAACGGATTAGGTATATACTTATAAAATGTGATGCTAGTCTATTTAGAAGGGGAAATATGGAGTTACGCTATTCTTTCCGAGAGGAGCTAATATATTGGTCTTCCACGAATATTATCAATACTTAGCTGAGAATAAAACAATAACTTAGTAGGGCTAAGGTGGTACTATTTTGCCACGGTTTCTAGGCGAGCTTATCAGCGTTGATAAAGCTATTGAAAAAGCCTTATCGAGTATCGAGTTAAGACTTGATACTATAGAAACTAGTGTATGGGATGCTATGGGGCTATTGTTAGCCGAGGATATACGTGCTACACGTGACCAGCCACCGTTTGATCGCTCGGCTGTCGATGGTTATGCTGTTAAATCAGAGGATACTATTGGGGCTTCACAGTTAAACCCGGCCCAGCTAAGGATCAAGGGGTTGATGAGGCCCGGCGATAAACCAAGTAAGTATACAGTAGGGTATGGCGAGGCAGTTGAAGTCTCGACTGGTGCCCCATTACCAGTTGGTGCTGATGCTGTTGTCATGTACGAGGATACTAGTCGTGTAGGCGAGTATGTCGAGATCTATAGGCCAGTAGCACCCTACGATAATGTTTCTAAGCGTGGCGAAGACTATCGAGCCGGGGAAATACTTGTATCTAGGAATACATTGCTTAAACCATGGGATTTAGCGATAATAGCTAGTAATGGATTTGACAAAGTTAAAGTCTATGAGAAGATAAGGATCGGGATCATATGTACTGGTGGAGAAGTAGTTGAGCCGGGAGGAGAAGCGGGTGAGGGCGAAGTATATAATTCTACTGGTGTATTGGTTAAGAACTATCTGGATCAAATGAGCTTCGTTGAAACAAAATACTATGGAGTAATAGGAGATGATCCAGGGCTGGTTCGGGATTTCCTTGAACACGCTATAAGAGAGAACCACATGGTGATCACATGTGGTGGGGCCGGGGTTAGTGATGTAGATGTTGTTAAAGACACGATAGAGTCTATTGGCGAGTATATTTTTCGTGGAGTAGCGTTGAGGCCGGGTCGGCCAACGAGCTTAGCCGTAGTAAATGGTAAACCAGTATTCATGCTTTCGGGTTATCCAGTGGCTGCGTGGACAGGTCTGGAAGCCCTTGTTAAGCCCCTCCTCTACGAATGGCTCGGGTTAAATGAGCCTCCAAAGCCAGTTGTTAAAGCCCGGGTTAAGAAGAGGGTACCGAACGTTATTGGTTATCGTAGCTATATACGTGTTAGGCTATGGTTTGAGAATGGCGAGTACGTGGTTGAGCCTTACATGTTACGTGGTAGTGGCGTATTATCTAGTCTTGTTAAGTCTAACGCGTACATAGTTATACCAGAGGATATGGAGGGTTTTCAAGAAGGCGATATTGTAGATGCTATACTTCTCTAGCAATACTATACAGTGTCTGGTGGGGTAAAACTTATATTTATTTTCTAACGTAAAGATATTTCCGCTTAACACCGTAGGTGATCGTATATGGGCCGGGGGTTTAGAATTACTTACATGTTATTATCCTCGCTACTCCTGCTATCAATTATAGCTCCAGCTACAATATTAACGACTAGTAGTACGTGGCATACCTATAACTTAGTAAGGAGTATTACAACGGGATGGGCCAAGATACATGGTGTTCTAGAGGCGCCAGTAGGCGATCATTATGAGAGATTCTACTACTATATAGATGATTCTTTACAAGTGTATAATGAGTCGTGGTCACAGATATTTGTATCTACTTATACAGCGTGGAGAGCTGTCCCGATAATAAACCAGTTCATAGTATATGAAATCGTATACACTAACTATAGATACCTAAAAATATATGACCCTAGTAGTAACGACGTGTATACATTGTTAAAGATCTATGGTCAAACACCGGGTTCAAAGCTTGTCTCTGATTATGATGAAACGATGGGTTTAGCGGTTTTAGCTGGTGATTATGTATCTTCGTATCCTTCATATCGTTACATATACTTAACGTTAATCGACCCCTACGGACATGCTATGATACAAAACTATAAATTAGTACAAACTAGTTCATCTACAACGCTTTATCCATTAGCGGTGAAACTCATTAACAACAGCATTGTTAGAATAGTATATAGGTCTGACGATACAATCTATTCTAAACTTGTTGATCTATCGACAGGATCATTTATATATACAGAGTTTGAGAAAGAGTTGACAACATATAGTGTTTTCAAAGACTATATAGTATACTATAATCAGACGCATTGGCTCGTCACAATATATAGAACCAACACAACGATCACGTTACCATGGCCAAGTTCTAGTAAACCCTCAAGTTTCAATAGCTGGGCGGAGCATGAGGATCTATTGATCGGTGTTATTAGAACAGTTGATAACAATTACTACTTAGCAGTAGTTAATAAGACCACTTGGACAATAGATTATAAGTTGTTGGATAAACCAATATCCGAACAACCGATATATTATACTACTATAAATGGTTTAGGCGCTATAGTTGCTGTGCAAGCTGGCAAGATCCTAGTATTTTATCTTAATGGCACATTAGCCGATGAGTTTATCGTGCATACTGAGAAGTCCATTGATATAGTTAGACTGGATAGGTTGAAGCATTTAGGCGAGGAATGGCTATCGGTTAGATTAAGTGATCACACCGAGATATACTACTTTGTGAAAACCGAGGCTATGCCTACAATCATAGATGTCGAGTTACCCGAGGAGATCATAGCTTATAAACCAACGGTTCTCAAAGCCTACCTATACGATATAACTGGTAATCCTGTCGCGGGCGAGATTGTTAAACTATATGATGTAACACATGACCAAATACTATTAGGGGCTAGCACGACGGATGAAGATGGAAAAGCTGTTTTCCAAGTAACTTTTACGCCGGGCCAGCATAAGCTATTATTCCTATACGAGGGGAGTAGTGCGGATAACTACATGTTTAGTAGGAGATACATAGACGTTATAGTCTATACTGGTGTTAAAGCATACTTATATGGGCCAGTCAAAGTATATGCTAAAACACCGGTTTACTATGAAGTATACCTCGTAGACGTTAATGATCAACCAGTTACTAATGTGTTCTTCAACCTACTAGCTAGTAACCTTGATAAAAACTATACTATCATAGTCGGCGCCGGAGCTACTGATTCACGTGGTTATTGTCTAGTCAAAGCATGGTATCCAGAGCCCGGCAACTATAGTTTAACAATAGAGATTTTATCAAGAGGCGTTGTATGGGTTGAAGAACCACCAGTACTTAACGTAATGGCTTATGGTTATAACTACACCTATGCACCAGCTAATATCACGTTATACGATATATACTTAAAGCTTCTCATTATCGAGCATAGTAATAAGGAGTTAATAGATAAGAGCAACGTTATTGACGCTAGATTATCTGAGGTACTTGACCTATTACTAATGTTAAGCGATAAACTATCAACGATCAATGAATCGTTGACAATGGTAGTAAATACTACGGGTGAAAACATAATTGCATATATTGACGCTAAAACACATAAGCTAGAGATCATGGTTAACAAGACACTTACACATGATGAAGCATATATGTTATTCGAATTAATCCTCACACATCTTAATGAAACCAAATTGTTGATAATAGATTATGGTAATGAAATATTATTAAAACTGGAAAACATTAACACATCCATAATATTATCGATAAACACTACCCGCGAAGAGATCGAGGAGAAACTAGACTATATGCTCGCAACTATACTTGAGAAACTAGAGAATACTACAAGCCTCTTGGTTACGAGAGTAAATGCTACAGGAGAATATATTGTGGAGAAAATAAGTGATCTAGAGACTTTAAGAGACCTCATATTAGAACAAGCTAAGCAGATCGTGGAGGAAGTTAAGACTAATAGAGAGAATATTACATGGGAGGTTAAAGCAGTTAATGATAAAGTAGTAGCTATAAATACTAGTATGGGCACGATTATAGCGAAGATAGATGATCTAGTAAATGTCTTCAACAACATAAACACTACCCACCAAGACATAATAGACGCGTTGAAAGCATTAAAAGAAGCGATCGAGGAGAAATGCAACATTACAATAACGTGGACACCATCAACATATACTTCTGGAGTAACTGGCGGTATGCCTATAGAGACTATGATATACATAGCTGGAGCAATAGTAGCTATCGCGGCCTCGATCATATACATGATAACTAGAAAGAGATAAAAACTACCCCCATCACATAGAACTCATAATGTTTTTTCTCAAAACCCTTCTACTTTATTCATTTTAGATAGGTAATGGATATTAATTTATATAGTATTCATAATGTTTCCTAGTAAAATGTATTAAAACTATGGTGTGGAACTAGTTATGACTAAGCACTGGATCGACGAATACGCTGATAAACTATATGAGGCCCTAGTTAAACGTGGTAAAGAAACCTATGTTTTCAACGGTGGACTATCAGTATCTGGTCTTCAACATATTGGTAGATTACGTGGAGAGATCATATACGGCGAGGTTCTCCGAAAAATACTTAGTAAGAGAGGCTTGAAGATCAAACAATACATAACACTATATACGATGGATGAATGGAAAGGTAAAGAGGAGCAATTAAGAGTATTTAAAAACCCGGAAGAGGCCAAGAAGTACCAGGGTTGGCCACTCTATAAAGTACCGGATCCAAAGGGTTGCCATAGTAACTGGGTTGAACACTATTGGGAAGATTTCGGCCCATATATCAAGGAGTTTACAGATGGAGAGATCGAGCCAATAACTACTCATGAGCTTTACCAGGGGCCTCTCCGTGAATTTATACATGAGACTTTCCGGTTGAGAGAGAAAGTAATAGCTACGCTTAACAAGTATCGTGGCACAAAGATCAAGCCTGACTGGATACCTTTCCAACCAATATGTAGACGTTGTGGCCGGATCAACTCTACAGAGGCCCTAGAAATACTTGAGGATAACAAGGTTAGGTATAGGTGTAGAAACTGTGGATACGAGGGAGTAGCGGATCTTTCTGAGGGGAAGCTTAGTTGGAGGATCGAATGGGTCGGTATATGGAGGGTTCTCAACGTAGATTTCGAACCATATGGTAAAGACCATGCAGTACCTGGTGGTAGCAGGGATAGTTGTGTAGACCTAGCTGTCAACGTATATGGTTTCCAACCACCAGAGGGCTTCCCATTCGAATGGGTAGCTTTACGCGTTGATCGTGAGGATAAGGATATGACTAGTAGCGGGTTCATAGGGGTAACACCGAAGCAATGGCTAGAGATCGCCCACCCACATATTTATCGCTTCCTAATACTCAAGACTCCGCCTATGAAGAGGATCGTTATAGATCTACGGGCTATACCACAGTATTACAACCAGTATTTCAGAGCTGAGAGGATCTACTATGGGCTCGAAGAAGCTAAGGATGAGGATGAGAAAATACTACTTAGTCGTAGTTACGAGTTAAGCTACCCACGTGGAGAACCACCCAAGGAGCCGCCGGAGCAAGTATCCTATACACACCTAGCTATACTCTCACAGATCATACCACGTGAACTATGGAGCACCGAGGGTATACGTAGATTACAAATGAGTGGTAACCTACCAGAGAAACCAAGCAAGTACGGGTTACGTAGAGTGATCGAGACTATAGAGAAAGCATTTAACTGGGTAAACAAGTACGGTCCTGAGGAGTTAAAAGTTGAATTACTACCAGAGCCTACCCCAGAGATCATAGAATCTATACCCGAGAAACACCGTAGAATATTAAAGAAAATGGGAGAAGGGCTTGAGAAACTAGAGACTTGGAGTGAAGAAAACATAAAGAACACGATGATCAATGTAACAAAAGACCTAAGCCCAAGCGAGAGAAAGAAGTTCTACCAAAGCTTCTACAAACTATTCCTAGGAAGACCAAGCGGGCCGCGGGCCGCGCCATTATTAGCCATACTAGGTAAGAATGAGTCGTTGAAATACTTTAGCAAACTCTAAAGCCCTCTACAAGATAACTGGGATAGCGTATTTAACAACCTATTCCTTGATCCTCGAAGCTATTTCTTTTACTACTTTCTCAACTCTCTTGTAAGCATTTTCGGCATCCCTACCGCTGCACCAGCCTTCGTAGAAACACACATGCATCGTATTTGCTTACACCCAAGCATCACTAACCCATTCACCAAGCTCGTTTTCAAGCCTCCTCTTATAACCCCATAACTCACCATGGCCTACCAGTCTTTTCTCATCCCTCCAATAAGCATATGCTTTAACAGCTAATGCCGCAGCACCCAGATCTTCTCCGCCGCCTGTTTAACACCCCCTTTTCTCATCTCTTCACAGGCTTCACGTAGGAGATCCTCCGCAACCTTTACATACTCGTCGGCCTTATCCCTAGGATCTAAACCCTGGCTTATAAGCTCAACAATATACTCCTTAATACTCATTCTAAGCTTCTCCGCTTTCTCCCTAACACGCTTAGCAAGAAGACCACGAACAATAATAGTATCAGACAAATTTGTCACACCATTTTACAATAATAGTATTCACAAAAGTATAAACATCACTCTTTAAATCCAAGTTAACAAAAGCCCTTAAATAGCTAACGTATTTTATATAGACTGTCAATTAATTACAAGTAATTACAAGGTATAAGGAAATAACATTAGAAGCTACTGAATTTTACTAAAAAAGTAAAGCAAGAATTAAATAGATCACTGTAGAAAAGGCTACATTGTATTCCTTATATAGCTAACGAACTCTTTAACACCAATACCGTCTGGGTAAACATGTTCAAATATTTTGTATCCTTTAATCTCTAAGTATCTTTTATAAGGTACATTCTCAAGACCCACGAGTAGTAAGTGCAGTTTCTCTGAAGCTATACTTTCGAAATTCTTTATATAGTTTTCTAATTGCTCTAGATCGCTTTCTGTAAATTTCGTCTTAGCTTCTATCAACCATGCTCTTTTAGGAGGACTTGCGATCAACTGATCTCTATACTTGTATTCTCCCTCAAATACCATTATATCAGGTCTAATGAATTGTCTAGGTACCTTCTCCCCTGATCCCATCATTGCCGCATACCAGTTAGGAAATACTACATCCCACCAATCCTTAAGTGAGAACTGATACCATATAGTATATCTTTTACCATTAGGTGTTTCAATAATAGCTGTTGAGGTTCTAGATGCATATTCTATTTCCCAATATAGCTTACCATTAGGTCCTTGGTGATAAATAGTCTTAGCATTTAATGCATGAGGTATTAACGTCATTACATATATTTCATGTATCATCTTAACAAGATTCTCAAGTAATTTTTGCCTTGCTTGCCAAGTAGGAAGAACTAATGCAGTAAACCTCCCAACTTCTGGATCAGATAGTGTATCTTCTAATCTTACTGCATATCCTGTAATAAGTAATTCGAATCCCAATTTCTTAGAGGTATTTTTAATCTCATTAATCATGGGTATAACATATTTATCGTAATTCAGCAATTCGTATATTACACGTTCCCTTACTGGGACTATTTTATAATTCTTAACAACTTCTTTGATATCAATATTTAAAGATTTTATATCTCCACGTTTCTCTATTTTCTCTGTACAGTTAATGAGATACTTATATGCATAAGGACCGTATCCTTTATTAGTGAAAGAGAACTCTATAAGCTCTACGATCTTTTTATCTCTGCATAACTCTGATATCGACATCTCGTAAACAAAAACTTTTCTTCTACCTCTCCGAGTAACAAATTCCTCCTTACCTTTTACAAGCCTACTTATATGTACAAGCTTGTCTTCCATAACTATATAATAATATTCACTACCACGTGTACCGCCCCAAAATTCTGTTAGTATCAACTTTCCATTCTGAACATCCAACATAACTCCCACCATTAAGAGGTTATTTAAAAATAGTGTTATAAACATTTCCAATGCATATAATGTCAACGTCAATAACTCTAGTTTTTAATGTTAAAGCTAATGCCAGTGCTTAAAAAACTTTAAATACCAGTCAATCTAAATATTAATATTGGGTGACAGCATGAGCTCAGGTTTAACTATAAAATCAAATCCATTAATCTTACCTGGAAGTTTTTCAAGAGGTTTAAGTGCAACAGCCTACGGAGTCGTTAGAAACAAGATCTATGTAGTCCCACTTCATCACCTTATACCCATAAAGACTGTATTGAAAACGCGTAAGCGAATAGATTACAATATTGACCTTAATCAACTACTTAACCAACTACATATTCGTAATAATAAAATAGTACTTTATGAATTCGCATTCTCTAATTCACGAAACCCCTCTGTGACAAAGTATATTGTTGATTTAAGACATCAGAATAAAGAATATGTTGTTGTCGAAGACCATCATGGATTATTGCCTTATTTCATGAATTCTATGCTTGGTCCACTCAAAAATATTAATACGTTAGCTGGGTTATGGATTAGGCTTTTAGCATATGGTCCTGGAATGTTGGAGGTTATTCGTCAAGCAGCAAGGAATATACTCAATATTGGTTTATTAGTAAATGCTAGAACTTTAGGTTCAATAATATGCGGCGGGTTGATAAATCTCCGTACATACGTGCTTGCGTCCTATATAACTTATAGTTATAATCAGAATAGTCCCCGAAGATCTTTGCATAGAATACTTCAGGGATTACATGAAGTATATGTGTTAATGTTGCTTGGCATTTCGCATTATCAGTGTAGTGGTCAAAAACATAATATTAAGACTATTATGCATCAATATCTTGATGGTAGATATTATTGGTTATTATATGCTATGTATCGACGGCCAACTGCTATTATCCAAACGCCTAGTGGTAACTACTATACTATATGGTATCAATTCCCCTTACCAGGCTTAAAAGCTCCGGATATAATGGTGTTTAAGGGAAAATATGAAGACATTAAGTCGCTATATGAGATGAACAATATAGACGAAATAATTTTAATTGATGCTAAGATCAGATACAAAGCTAGCGATCATAAACGATTATTGAGTTATATTAACGAGCTTAAGCGAAGATTTAATCCCAAGAGACTAATGGTTGTTTTGCCATTTCTTGAGGACCTTGCCAGTTCAGTTTCAGCTAGGGTTAATCCCTATGAACTTGAAAACGTTGTTAGCAATGGAAACCTATATGTTGTAGAGGATGTACGTCCAGGAGGGGCAGGTGATCTTGAGTTTATGAAAATTATGTATCGGTTAATGCCTTAGAGGTGGTATGGTGTGGGGGAAGACAATAAATATGATATAGAACGCCTTGGTTATTGTCATTACTGGTTTAATAGATTAAACGTTAATACTTGGTCAAAGTATGCCTACTATCCAGCTTGTAAGGCATTATGTGAAACTAGTGTTGTTATTAAAGCCAATTATAATGATCGCTTGGTCATTGCTCTACGTTTTAAAAAGCCTGAGGTAGAATTGATCCCCAAGAACGATCCAAGATATGTTGCTGCTTCGAAGCTTGCCTCATATTATCCACCAGAGACGTATATCCCGGATCTTCTAGGGTTTTACCTACCCCATGATATAGTTGTTGAGGATGTTGTGTTAAACCATGGTATCTACATCCATGTTAACAGGATCATAGAGTATTGGAAGCGGAGATTATCGGATCAAGTCTTTTTCAACGTCAACACATTATTAGCGCTGGTGTTTTACCATGAGTATTTCCACATGATCATGGATAAACTAGGGATTAGTTATTTCTACCAGGATAAGGAAGGATTTGAAATAAACCATGAATACCATAGCTATATAAATTATGAGGAGGCTCTAGCAGAGTTCTATGCTCTCTCAAATACTTTATTCGACTCCTTACTACTAGATAGTTGGGGCTATGATCTAGGACGTAGTATTTGTGATCCTGTCAAGAACATAAACAGTAGAATCAGGGTTTCAGAGGAGTTCTATGTAGAGGTTGACGAGACTATTGCTTATCAACCAGTCTCATGTATAAAGTTTATCTCGCTAGATAGATCGCATCCATATAGCTTGGTTAAAGAGTTATGGAAGGATTACCTATTCGTTGAACTAATTAGTAAGCTGATCAAATACTCGGTTTATACGGATTTAGATATTAACCCGGTTAAAGCATTAAATACTGTAGCAAGAATACATCTAGTCAATGACCCACATGAATTCTTGTATAAAGAAGTTGGCAAACTACTCAAGGGTATGAAGCACTCCAATTCTATGAGGAAGGGTGAAGTTGATGTTTATGTTTACTTATTAGGTGTTGATCAAGGGGAAATAGTTGAAATGAGTTTCACATGTAGTGATCTAGCGTAGGGTGGAAAAGTTTGAAGTTATATGATGTATCTGAATTTGGCGTTAAGGTTTTCGAAAAGTTTGTTACTGAAGCATTAAATATTGTTGATTCGATCGAGAAACTACGTGGGTCTAGGGTTTTCATATTATTTATCGGGGGGTATCGTAACATTGATCAGGATCTCGTGGAGATCACATATGATCTGGTAGATCATATTGAAGGAGACTTAGACATCATACTCTACTCTTCTGGTGGTTTAGGTGATCAAGCATATGTTGTTGGCCGTTATTTACAGGAAAATGTTGAGGGTAAGTTAACCTTCATGATCCCAAGATGGGCTAAAAGTGCAGCAACTATACTCTCATGCAGTGGTGATGAGATCATACTAACGCGTATAGCTGAGCTAGGCCCAATAGACCCAGTCATTTATGTTGAGAAGGTTAAGAGATATGTGCCAGCTTTATCGATCATAGAATTGTTTAAGACACTACCCCATTTGGGTCTTCCCGAGAACCTATTAAAGGATCTACTAGATAAGCTCCCAGTTATGGAGATTGGTGATTACCAGAGACTACTTGAGCACAATATTGAGCTCACGGCAAAGCTATTGACTGGTAGAATGTATAGGGAAAACCCGGATAAAGCTTTTGAGATCGCGCGTAAACTAGCCTCTTATAAACATCATGGAGCCCCAATCACACTCTATGATGCTTATGAGATCGGGTTAAAGGCGGTGAAGCCGGAGCCTCAGCTAGAGAGGTACCTGGTAAGGCTACATAGTGTTTGGAAAGAAACCATACTATGGTTTGAGGAAACAACATTAACTGGTATAGAGACGCCAGTAAATATTAAGATAGGTGATAAAGGAGTATTCCTAACTAGGTTTTTAGAAGAATAATATCAGTATTGTAGCTTTAACCTTATTTAGATTGAACATATTATGTTCTAGGGGCATAATATTTAATACATATTATGTCCTAAATACATAATGGTGGGTATAATGGAAAATTGGAGAAAACACTTAGATGCGGCAGAGAGATTCCTTAGATCGGCTAAAACAATTATAAAGGAGTCACCCGAAATAGTCCCTATAATTGCTCATAGAGCACTAGAACATCTAATAATGGCTCTTGTTTATAAGCTAAGCCCTAGTGAAGCCCCTCTTCTTGATAGTCATGGTAAGAGAAGAAGTTGGCTTACTAGAGTTATTCGTAGTGGAATACTTCCTTATGAGCTTCTTAGTATCTATGACGAGTTATCGAGGATTTATAAGAGATCAACATATTTATTGGAGAATAGCGAATTAGCTCGCGAAGCCTTAGATCTCGCTGAAAAAGCCTTAGAGATCATTCGTGGAAAACTAGGTGTAGAGGGTTAATATTGAGTATTCCAGAACATTTACTTATAAATATGCTTCGAGAGATCGTTGATGAGCTGTTGAGAAAATGTCGTGGAATTCATCAAATTATACTTTATGGTAGTTATGCACGTGGTGATGCTAGGTCAAAGAGTGATGTTGATCTACTCATAGTTTCCGAAGAACCAGAAAAGTGTGAGAGACAAGTATATAGTATAGCGGTTAATAAAGGACTACCCATTCTTCAACCAATAGCTTTATCATTAAACGATCTCGACAACCCAGAAAAGAAAAATTTATATGTGAATGCATTGCTTGAGGGAAAAATAATCTATCAATCACATAATGCACCGTTTATTAAATCGGCGCCTCCCAACTATAAACCATGTCTTATGATAAGATATCATGCACCACCTAAGTATCGGAGAAAATTAGTGGGGACAACTGTTGTACAAAAGGGACGTAAAATGAGAGCACGAGGCTTGATAGAGAAAATGGGTGGAAAACGAATAGCACCAGGGCTATTTATAATACCGATAGAAAAATGGCCTTCCCTAGAGATAATTATGCAGAAATTAAATGTGGAATACAAGGTGGAAGAGACAATATTAGCTCCTATCGAATAAAGTATTACCTTAGATCAAAGCCTGATACTCTCTCTAGTATGTTTTTCGCCTTTAAATCTCCATAAACCTCTTTTAGGGAATAGGATCTCGATCTCAAGCTCTTCTATAACAGCATCAGAAAGAAGCACTTCCTTCTCATAGGGGGATACTATAGTGTTACAAATTATTGTTTTAGAAACCCGATCCTCTTCTAGAACTGTTAACTTAACTGATCCTGGTATATAGTAGCTTAATACTTCACCACCAGCTGTATCTAAAACCTCTAGTACAGCATTAGGTGGTGGAGGCCATAAACCAAGTTTCTCAGCGATCTCCCTAGGTATTAGTATATCTAGTTCATCCGTTGTAAAACCAGTATTGAGTAATGCTGGTGTAACTAGTGATTTACTATTTACCATGCTCTCTAGTTTTACCCTCACTCTTACTGGCAATTCTCTTCTCCTCCCCAATGGGTATGATAATACCTAACTTCTCCCCCCTACGAATTCTCCCAATCCTCTTCTTTTTCCCACGAATTAAAGTCAAGTCAAGTATACCTCGTACAACGCTATACCATGTTATAAGTTATTGTTAAACAATAATATAGTATTACCCGACATGAGTCTCCCATTATAAAACCGGAGATACACTATATGTGCTACCTAATCATATCTTGTTATTAAATATTTATTATCGCTGCCTCCACTACTATGAATTAGGCGGTGTTAACATGATTATTTGGGATAGGCTGGTGAAACAACGTGGGCTGATCGCCGAGCTTGTGGAAGAGCTTAGGCATGAGGAGAGTTATAGGGGGGTTGAGCGTTTAATACAGATAATCATTCAAGCATTACTAGATCTCGGCCTTATGGCTATAAAATCGGCTGACTGGCCAACACCAGGTAGGTATAAGGAGATCGCTGATATATTGAGAGAGAAAAACGTGTTATCAAAGGAGAAAGCCGATGTATTAAAAGCACTTGTTGGTTTGAGGAATATTCTAGTACATATGTATGCACGTGTAGATAGAGAGATTGTATTAGAGGCTAAGAATAAATTAATAGTAGACGCTATCTCTATCGCCGATGAGATCTTAGAAGGAGTTAAAGATAAAATAAGAGATCCCACACATGACAGAGGTGATCTAAAGAAAATCATTGATTTTTTAAGAGACAAGCTTAGGGGGAGGGTAAAAGCGGTATTCATATTTGGAGGTATTGCTAAGGGGTATAAGCTTAAGGGTGATATAGATATCGCAATATACTTCGGGCGGGAACCCGATCCATATGAGCTTGGAAGTATAGTTTCGGAAATACTAGATCTACCCGGTTTCGATGAGTTGCAAATAGATGTTCATTGTCTTGACATAGAACCCCCGAATATAGTATTAGAGGCGTTAAATGGAATACCAGTATATGTTGAGGACCCAGTTGAGCTTTTAGAATTCTATATTAAAACCTTGAAGGAGAAAATGGATCTAGAGATCGATATCGGTAAAAACACTATATCCTAGATCCTGGCCGTGTAAAGGATTTTCTTGAGCCATTCGAAATACCTCTCCTCTATATTAAGGCTCTTTAGCTTCCTTAAAACCTCGTCTATGTCATATTCTACGCGGTAATGCGTGATCCGTTCCTTATCCGTGTCTATGATCATGTATGAGGCTTTAGCGATCCCATCTCGTGGTTGTCCAACACTACCAGGGTTAGCGATCACGAGCTTATCTATTTCCGTTATGAAGGCCAAGTGTGTATGCCCTACTATAAGGTAATCGGTATCAACTGGTTTAGTGTCAGAAGTTGATCTCCTTAAGTAACGGAGAAACTCCTTCTTAGGCATATCTGGTTTTAGGTAACCATATAATGGGTTAAGTGGGCATCCATGAACTAAATAGTATCTCCTATGATCAACCACTATTTCCCTCGTTAAAGGTAGTGTTTTAAGCCACTCGATCTGCTCCTTCGATAATAGCTTGAATGAGATCATATTCCGAGTATAAACACTCAGCTCATGTGTTTTGGGACTGCATTTACAGTCAACGTTAAAGGCTACAGCGTTATCATGGTTTCCCCTAACTATAGCGTCTGGCTTTAGATCCTTGATCATATCTATGACAATATGTGGCTCGGGCCCATAGTCTACGAGGTCGCCGAGAACCCATACAAAGTCCCAGTCACCAGCATGTTCTAACACCTTCTTCAACGCATCAGCATTACCATGTATATCCGATAACACTAGAATCCTCAACTAAGTAATCACCATCTAGTAATTCATAGTCTCAAAGCTTATTTATCGACAACACTATGTTATGTAGCTTTTAAGAAAAAGAGTTTCACGGGGATATCATAATTGACTATATACCATATACTAGTTGCTCTCGGATTATTCTTTACTGTGATAATATCAGCGTCTATAATAACTAGTTTGGTTGCTAGGGTTAAGAGGTTTAAACGTGAACTCTTCTACGGGGTTATCATGCAGTTTTCTATGTTGGCCGTTTCACTTGTTTTAGCACATATTGCTACGGGGAATATCGGTGTTATTGGTGGTTTCTATATCCCCTTATTAGGGTTAACCGATACATTGATCATAGCCGTTGTGCTTGGACTAATTATTATCTTTAGCCTTGTGACGTCGAAAATAGTTAAGGAAGCAAAGCCTCCTATTGAGTTGAATAGTTTATGGGAATTCCTGTTACTCGCCCTATTCGTTGCACCAGTTTGTGAGGAGATAGTTTTTCGTGGCCTAGTAGAGGGTTACCTCATATACGTGAAAACCAGTATATACGTTGCAGTGGCTTTACCCGCGGTATTGTTCTCGATAATACATGTAGCACCATATAGGAAGTCAAGCAAACCCCATATGGTAATAGTAGTTACGTTAGCATTGATCATCGGAGTTTTAGCGGGTTACTATAGAGCAGTTACTGGCTCGATCTTGATAGCGATGATCATCCACGCAGTAAGTAATACGCCTGGAATAAAGTATTTCGTGAAACAATAAGCTTTTAACCAACCTATCTATTACGGGTTAAAAACCACTTGTCTATCGCTGATTCACTCCTATATAGGAATTCGATAACGGTTTTAACCACATGTTCTGGGAGCCCTAGTTTCGCCTTTATGATATTCCTTAGCTCTTCTATCGTGGGGTTTCGAGCTATGGGTTTACTCGTGAGTGCGTGTTTAACGGTTAGCCTGATCTGCCAATTACCGACTGGGTAGATATATTGTGGCTCGATCCTCCTAAGTATAGCTACTCGTGCTTGCCTCCCAATACTATAGAGGTACTCTAAAACACTTGTTCTCGCAGCGTAATAGCCTCCATCAATCTCAGATACCCGGCCCTGGTGATCCTCTCTCACTATTATAATCGATGGTTCTCGGCCGGGGTTCCATAGACTATGTGGTTGCCAAGCCTCAACCCATAACGCCGAGTATGGCCCGGGGGCTAGTATTACGAGGTACTTATTGTACAGGTACTCGCTATAATACACCAATGTATCGTTTACCATGGGGTATCTACGTATGTTTTTCAACAACTGGTTACCTATGATCGAGTCGGTTGCTGTGATAGCCCATCTCGTAGGAACTATTCTACGTTGGCCCTTCCTACCTATAAAGCCTATCGATAAAGCTCTTACTATTGTGTAGAAATCTATCTTACTCCTATAGAGCTCCCAAACCGCATTATCAGCCCTTAGATCATCCCATATGATCTTATCGAGCTTCCTAGGTAAAACCGGGTTAGCGGTAACCCTTACATCACGGGCCCGAGCCGATGGCCCACGTGGCGGTGTATATGGGTCGAATACTAGGCGTGGCCGGGGCTTCTCCTCTAATAAAGCCTCTGTATCTACTGGTTTCATAGAAACAACTGCGAGGCCAATCTCTTTCTCATAAAGCCTATATGGGTTATACACGTTAGCATCGAGTACTACGCTTAACAAGTTGCTCCTAAGGCCAATTATGTCTTCTAAACCATATCTTAGAAACCACTTATTCGGATCATCATAGATCTTGGCTTTCTCGCCATAAACCTCTGGTGGTACACCATAATAGAGTCTTATACGTGGATAACCATATTCGCCGACAACGAGCGTGGGTGGAGAAGAACCATCTACAAGATCGCCTTTTATCCCAAGATAAGCCCGGAGCCGGTACCGGAGACTCTTAAGCAAAGGACAATACTGTAGACCACATAGTCTACGGGCACCCTTGCATATAACGCATATCTCGGGCCTGATCTTCTCAAGCAAAACCACATAACCCCATAGAGGGGATCATCCAATTGTATCTAGGGTCTTAAATACTGGTGTTTCTCCTTAACTCCTTATAGCGTTTCCTATAGCTTATTATAAACATGAACCACTTCAAAATATCCCGTAACCCCAGTTTACTGGCTCCCCGGCCCCGGTTAATGAATACTATTGGTGCTTCTACGACGCGATAACCACGCGCTAAAGCGATCAAGAGTGCTTCGATAACCCATTCATAGCCTTTCATAGTCGAATACCTAGTGATCTCCATAGCGGCTTCTCGTGAGTATACGCGGTAGTTTCCAGTATTGTCTCTTAACCCGGTGCGATACAATAGTTTAACCAGTAGGTTAGCGCCCCAGCTTATAAGTCTACGGTGAAAACCCCAGCCGATGATCCTGCCTCCCTCAATATATCTACTACCCTGCACAATATCTGCTTTACCAACATGCTTTAATAGAACTGGTAGATCCTCTGGCCTATGGGAGAGATCCGCATCCATTGTAACAATATGTGTTACCCGTGGATCCTCCAATAGTTTCCTCACACCATCGGCGACGGCCGAGCCAATACCCATTTTACCCGGCCTAACCATTACATCAACAACACCAGTTTTCCTACCATATTCTCGGACAACCTCAGCTGTCCCATCTGGGCTATTATCGTCTACAACTAAGATCTTGTACTGGTAACCGTGTTTCGTGAGAACATTTGATATACTATCTAGTAATTTAACGATATTTTCACGCTCATTATACGTTGGGATAACAATACCGATGAACAATTCTCGTTTACTATTACTCATTTCCTCCTCTACCATATGCTCTCCTCAATAAGTAAATCCATACATACACCCTAATTATTTAAAATATAGGGGAAACACATAATGAAATACTAAAGAAGTAGAACTAGTAGGGCTACATGCAAAACTATGATATAAAATCTTAATTATACTAAATGCTAGGTGGGGGTTTTCCAGGGTTTGAAGTGTTTCTGGGGTTTTGGAGAATTTGAGGATGTAAAGAATACTGTATCAGAGTTTCTAGAGAAACGGGGGTATAGGGTTAAGGTTGTTGAGAGTGGTAGGTTTGTCGAGTATAAGTCTAGGTTTAAAACACTCTTATCGCTGGTGTACTACTATAGTGATCACTCGTTTAGAATATGTGGTAAAGATAAGGTAGTAGAGGAGCTTAAAGAATATATTAGAGTTTATGCTAGGGATCTCCGATTACAAGAGGCTATCCCAGTAGTTAGTGAAAAAGGCATTATTGATCCCGTTGATCGTATTAACGATTTACTACGTAAACGCGATGAGTTGATCAAGAAATATAGGTATAGTCGGGCAACAATATACTTGATCTTCTTCGGAGTATTAATTATCACGGCTATAGGTCTAATTGCACAAGCTTCTCTAGAGAAAATAGTTGGTGTTGTAACAGTATTTGTATTAGTTATGTTATTTATGCCTATGATGAGCCGTTTTATTGAAGTACATTATGTACCGATTTTTTACCATAGGTATAAGAGGGAAATAGCCGAGGTAGAAGAAGAGATCAAGAAATTAATACCGTACCTACCACGCGATCATCCATTAAGAGACAAAGTTAAAGTAGAACTTAAACAGTAAACAGAAGTCTTATCAAGTTACCATGTTAGAAGACAATCGCTGGGGATTAAGCTTGGGAGTCTCTGGTTTTAACTTTTAACTATAGATCCGTAGATTACGTCTATATTCTGTGTTTTTGCCCTCTCTAATGCTTTATCAGTGATATTTACTGCTAAAATGATCCTCTTAACCTCCTCGTATTCACGTTTATATTCGTGCTTTAATACGTTTAGTATTACATCACATTTTATGACAAACCATTCAACATCATTATAGTCAACGAAGCTCTTTATTTCTAACAAATAAGCTTTTTTATTATGTAAATATGCATCTACTTCTAATATAGTACCTTTACGAAGATATTTCCCTTCCCGATCAATATACTTTAATTTCTCGATCTTATCCACATCTCTAATGCCTTTCTTAATTAAATGTTCTCTATATAAGTCTATGATCATTTTCTCGAGATCAAGGCCAACTCTACGTGTAAAGCTACCTATACTGATCTCTAATCTATTGAGGCCTTTAACTAACTCTTCGATTCTATTATTTAATGTTTCAATATTTTTAGCTAATTTTAATATATTACTTGATAACTCCTCGATCCTCTTACTATGCACATTTATAATTTCCATGTTCTTACTCAGAATTTCTCGATTCATATGTATTTCCTTATCTAGGAGTTTAAGGTATTCGTAGAATAACCTAAAGATCTCGACAAGAAGTTTAGAACCACTTACTTGACCTAATACCTCTAACATTTTATTTATTTCTTCCTCTAACTTCTTCTTCTCCTTTTCTAACTGTACCATCTCATTATCCCGGATCAATCTTTATTCATTTGAATATAATAAGGCTATCCTAAGACTATCCTTATAATAATTCCTTATAATAATTATGTCCCAAAATTATATTAGGCGTGTGAGCGTTGCATAGGGGATTAGGTATGAGCTCCGAGTATATGGAGAAATTATATGAGATTTACCCGTGGCCTGATAACCCGTATACGAGTGAGGGTAGAGCTAGGTATGTGGAAACCCTAGAGGATATGGAGAAAATAGTTTCTCATCAATGGTTTAGGAAGAGGCTAGAGAATAAGAAACAAGTGAGTATAATCGAGTTTTGTAGTGGTTATGGAGTAGGTGGTGTTGGTTTAGCCCGTGTACTATGTGAGAAATATGGTTTAGAAACTAGTATTACATTAATCGATCTTAGGAGGAAACCATTAGAGGTTGCACGTAGGTTTTCACGTGAAGAACTAGGCTATGAGGCTAAGACGATAACACATGATGTTACGGAGAAAATAGATCTGGGTAGGAAATACGATATAGCACTACTATGGGGTCATTCAACACCACATTTCAGTCCATGGGATTATATAAAGTTATTAGCGAATATACATAGGTCTCTCAAAGACAAGGGGATCTATTTCTACGATGAATCAGATAGAACATATACGATACTAGTACGGACTGGTTATCAGTATGTATTACCGGAACTTGGTGGTGGTAAGACAGTCTTAACTATGCATAAGAAAGTTGATCATGTAACCGGGTATATTCATAGACTAGCATATAATCTTGATGATCAGCAAAGAGTTGATATGAAAGTATATTTCTGGGGACTAGCGGACTCAATGGCTTTTACATGGATGTTCTTCGAAAACATAGACTTTATACCCTTAAAAACAAACTATGTTGGCGTAGTAATAGCCATTGATCCACGCACCACAGTTAATGTAGAGGATTATCTCGATAAGAAACCAGAAGTACTTAGAAAGATACGATCTACTCCCTAGACCTCTTTAACAGCGAATAACCATTGTCGCTTTTAACACTCTCAATACTAACTAGTGTTTTTAAAAGAAATAGGGTAGGCGTTAAAGTAGCATACTCATATACTTCATAGCTCTAACGATCTTACCATTAGCTTTAGTCTCAAGCTCCTCAATAACATCAGCCCCTGCTTTCACCGCCTCAATATATTTCTTATCGATAGCCTCATGAACTATTTTCTCAGCCACATCACTTCTTATGATCAACACAGTGTAACCGGGGTGGTTCTCGCTTATACCAGCAGATAGATCAGATAATACCCCTGTATAGTCTGGGCATACGAGACAACCAGTCTGAACATATGGTAGTATTTCCTGTAATGGTATCTTCTTCTCAGAATCACCATATATTATCCGGATAAAACTACCTTCTAACCCGATATGGGTTATAAGGTCTGGTTCAAGCCCATACTTTAGCTTAAGCAGATCGACGAAGGCCTCGGTAGCGAATGTGCCTAGGCAGAACAAGCTTATAACCATGTATATTTTCGAGACATAATCCGTCTCTAGCAATGGATAAGTCCTCATCTGCCAGAGAAACTGTGCTTGACAAGGCAAACCCACAAGAGCTATTCTTCGTAGAGATTCATCTTGTAACGCTTCGCGGAAACGAGCCGTGTATGGTAAGACGCTCCACTTATTACCAGCCGCATTTAACACGTCCTCCCTATTCCTCGCGATCACGAGCTCTGCTTGTAAACCCTTTACACGCTTAGCAACGACAACGCCGTCAACAATATTGTTCTCCAACATATAGATCAATAGGGATGTAATAGCTCCTCCACCGCCAACTTTGCGTTTCCTAATCTCGGGGTCGGTTGATCTAGCAAGTAATACCTCCTTATAATCCCCCAGGGGTTTCTCGGGAGTAACTATGGAAGACACGAGATCACACCTCACGCGTAACTATCTTAACTTGTGACGGGAAACGAGAGAGTAGGATCTGGGATGCACGTGGACATCTAACATAGCATGTTCCACAACGAATACATTTCTCAACGATCAAGTCAGGCTTTTTCTCAACCATATGCAAAGCCCCGGTTGGACAAGATAATACGCATGCACCACACCCGATACAGAGGCCGGACAAGACTATGTCGTCGAGTAGGTCGAAACCACTTAGTTTCTTAGCCTTAGCCACTGCCGCGAAAACCCTTAGAAACGGGCCAGGCCTATGGATTAGATTATCTATCAAAGTCTTAATTATCTGTGGAGCTGGTGGGCAACCAGGTATAGCATAGTCTACCTCTACAACACTACTAACTGGCTGATATACACGGTGGTCGGGCCTCGGGTCTTGTCCTCCTCTACAGAATCTCGTAATACCTCCTACGGCGGCGCATGAGCCGAAAGCTATCATTATCTCAGTCTTCTCCCTTATCTTTTTAAGCTCCTCTATAATCCTCTCCTCATTAATACATACTGGGCCAGTTACAAATACTATGTCATAGTCTATGCTGAGATCAGCGTTTCCCAATTGCCTAGCGTGAAGCTCTATCTTATCAGCAATACCGGGAAGCGATCTTAGAATAGCTATTGGGCATCCCTCACAACCACCAAGATCTATGAGTAAAGCCTTGACAACCAACCCATTACACCCTAACATAGTGTGTTGTACATGGGATACATGGGTCAAATAAACGTGGGATTACCTCGGCTACTCCGACTGATACGCCTTTCAACGATCTCTCCATAACTGGTATATTGAACATGGTGGGGACTACGATCTTATAGTTTATGACACGGCCCTCATCACTAAGTTCTACATAGTGGAATAACGTGCCACGTGGCGCCTCATAAACACCTACACCCCGGCCATATCCGTAGATAACGGTTGTTGTTCTAAAAGGCGCTGTTAACCTTATGTTTTCCAATAACTCTTTAACCCTATCAAGGGCTAGTTCTATCTCATTGAAACGCGCACGTTGTAGATCCCATAAACTCCTACCACTATATCCCCGGTATAGGGAGAGTCTTGAACGAGGGCCTGCCTCAACTATTCCCCCGTCATACATGGCTACTAATGTAGATGATAATAGTTTACCATCATGTTTTCCACGGTACTCCTCATACCTCATAGTAGTGACTTTATCTGGGTCAACGTTGTAACGGTCCCCGTAGAAGAGATGCGAAGCTAGTTGGCCAGCCTCCTCGGGTAATTGGTGTTTATCCAGCTCCTCTACATACTTGTTGTTATCGCTTAACTCGACCAGCTTATGTCGTAGCTTATCGTATTTCTCTTTAACCATACTTATTTTCCTCAAAGCCTCTCGAAGACCAGCTTCGGACGGTGGTTTTAAGACACCACCTATAACTATGTTGGGTGGATGCGTTGGCGCACCACCAATTCTTATCATTACATCATTTACATCGTTTAACAACTGGATACACTCTAGTACATGTGAAGCCATGTTTTCCCGGCCAACTATATCTGGGATTATCAATAATAGGTGGTAGAGATGGCTTTGAATACGGTTTATCAAACCTATTGCTTCACGTAACCTCCTACCCTCCGGTGGAGGCATGATCCCAAGCGCGTTCTCGAATGCTTCGGCAGAAGCTATACCATGTGCTGCGTGGCATATACCGCATATACGCATAACCGCCTCGATTACGAATAAGGGGTTTTTACCAAGTACTAGTTTCTCAAACCCACGTACTGGTGCTGTTGCTATGAAGTAAGCATCTAGTACTTGCTTGTCATCATGGTATACTATGAGCTTAGCCTCCCCACCTATACGGTCTAGTTCTTTCTCACTACTATTCATTGTTGTCTTCATATCATCTACACCAGTTTCTTAATTGATCATTATGTATGGGTAGTTATTTAACGTTGATTGATAATGTTTATAACCTTGTTAAACAATAAGCACGTTAGGAAAACCTAACAGTGGAGGCCACCATATTTGGAGAAAAACCTAGTAGCATACATATTGTGGAGAACAGGGTGTATACACCCCTTTAGGATCAGTAGAATACTAGCATTAGCCGAGCTATACTTTATTGAAGAGAATAATAAGAGAATGACAAGTCTAAAATACGTTAAAGGACCCGGCGTTTTCTATATTGAGGGTTTAAAAGAATTACTAGAGAGCGATCCTTGTTTTAGGAGGAATGAGGAGAAACACTGTATGGAGTATGTATGCGGTGAGCCTAGTATTGATGAGGTTTATAAAAGGTACTTGGATAGAGCTATTGAACAAGCTAATGGATTAGATGATCGTGGTTTAAACGATCTCGTGGTAAAACATAGGTTTTATGAAAAACTATTCACGTAGGTGTATAAACGTTGTTTCAACTAACAGTGACTGGGGGTAAGGGTGGTACTGGGAAGAGTTTTGTAGCCGTAAACATAGCTGTATTGCTTGCGTTTAAGCATGACGTAGTATTAGCTGATCTCGATCTAGAGGCTCCCAACGACCATATATTACTGGGGATCGATAAACTAGGGGGAGAAGAACCGATCAAACTGTTTCTACCATTTATTGACCCAAAGAAATGTACTGGTTGTGGCGTATGCGCTAAAATATGTGATACCGGAGCAATACTTATGCCTGGTAAGGGTTTACCAGTGGTTTTCCCCCGGTTATGTAGTGGTTGTATGGCCTGCTACTATGCCTGCCCCTATAAAGCTATTGTTAAAGGCTACCACGTACTAGGACACGTCTACACTACCCGGGTAGAATTAGGTGAAGCAAAATTTACACTTGTAACTGGTGTTTTACGTGAGGGAGAGGAACATACTCCGCCCGGCGTATACTATGCTAAACGTAAAGCCCTATCCCTAGCCCACGACATACTAGTTATAGATACTGGTGCTGGGACTGGTAATCAAGTATCTATTGCTCTCAAAGACTCTAACCTTGTAATCATAGTTACTGAGCCTACGCCTTTAGGGCTTCATGATATGGAGGGGATATTAAAAGTAGCTCGTGACATGGGGCTTAGGTCGTGGCTCGTGATCAATAGAGATGGTATAGGTGATTCATCTAAGCATGTAGAAGTTGCTAAAACATATGGTGTTGAGAAAATCTATAGAATACCTTATCATCGTGACGCTATAGACTCGTATGTATCACGTAAACCAATTATACTCTATAAGCCCGACTCGATCATATCAAGGGTTTTCCATGAGATCACAAATGACTTGGAGAAGGTGATCATGAGTGTCTAGTGGACTTGACCTTGTAGAACTAGTTATTGCTAGTGGTAAAGGTGGTGTGGGTAAGTCGTTGTTAGCATCATCATTAGCGATACTATTGGCTAAACATGGACATAGACTAGTGGCTGTTGACGCTGATGCTGAAGCACCTAATCTCCACTTAGCGCTTGGGGTTAGAGAATGGGATCGTGTTGAACCATATTATGAGGGTAGGATCGCATATATTGATCGAAGTAAATGCATAGACTGCGGACTATGTATGAAAGCCTGCCCCTTCGGCGCCGTCGAGACAATCAATGGCAAATACCACATCAACCAGTGGATCTGTGAGGGATGCTACACATGTAGCTTTGTATGCCCAGTTAAAGCGATTAAGTTTAAACGTGGAGTAATAGCTGGTTATCTACGTGTTAAGGAGAAAACACTATATGGTTTCCCATTAGTCTCTGGAGAGATTACGCCGGGCCGGCCAAATAGTGGTAAATTAGTTACTGAGGCTAAGAACTTGGGCCGTAGAATACTAGGTGGTAAAGGCTTACTACTAGTTGATGCCGCGGCCGGTATTGGTTGCCAGGTAATAGCTAGTATAGCTGGTGCACATGCATTATTACTCGTAGCCGAGCCTACACCCTCGAGTCTTAGTGATCTGAAGAGGATACATAAGCTGGCCCGCCACTTCCGCATACCATGTATGCTCGTGATCAACAAAGCTGATCTAAATGAGGAGTATCGTAGAGAGATCATAGAATACGCTAGAGAGTGGAATATTGATTATCTTGGAGACATACCCTATGATGATAATGTTCCACGCTCGATCAATATGCTTAAACCACTCGTTGAAGCATACCCGGATACACCAGCTTCTAAAGCAATTATCGGGGTCGCGGAGAAAGTAGCGAGTATTATTGAGAATATTAGCGAGTGGAGGATCAAGTATTTACCGGAGAAACCAGAGCCTTTTATACCACTAGTTATAAAACCCGGAGCTAAATAGTTATAACGAGGTGATAAACATGGTCAAAATAGCTATAACCACGAATAAAGGCGGCTTCGAAGACCAGGTAGCTGAGAGGTTTGGCCGTGCACCGACATTTACTATTGTGGAATTAGACGATAATACCTTTGAAGTTAGAAATGTTTATGTAGTGCAAAACCCCGGTGCATCAGCTGGTAGTGGTGCTGGTGTTAAAGCTGTTCAGAAACTAATCGATGAGAAAGTAAGTATCGTGATCGGGCCTCAGCCAGGCCCTAACGCCTACATGGCTCTCCAGCAAGCCGGTATTAAAGTATATATTTACACAGGGATAAAAGCTGGCGAAGCATTAGAAAAAGTATTAGATGAGCTGAAGAAGAAATAACAGCTACTAGCCATCCGGTTTTACCATGCCAAGAAATCACATCAGACAATATTTCAGAGTTCTTCACCATATTTTTCTCGTTCAATATATTCTTCTTCACAACTACTCATTTCACGGAGAGCCTTAACAAGGTCTTCAAAATAGTTCCACGGTTCTTCGAAATAAGTGGTGAATTATAATACATACTATATACCTAACTATAATATATAGGTATATGTGGTGAGCCTAATTGGCTCAGCCAATACAAGCCTCTAGTAGTGAGGCTAGTAAGCCCTTCTACTTGAGGAAAGCGTTCATAATACCAGTTATTGTTATTGTTATCCTATTGATCGTGGGTTATATAGTGTATCTCATGGTGACACCAGCTTATCCATGGCTTTTCAAGGGAGCCTATGCAGTATATCGTGGCTCGGCCAAGCACCCAATAATTAATGAGACCGTGGATATTACGATGAAAGTCGTGGTAATTGATCTTAATAAGACGCACGCGGCTATCGAGACATATGTTAAGGTAGTATCTAGTAACTATACTAATGAGACGAGAGAAGTTAGATGGATACCGACGGGTGGCGAATTAGCTCTCCCAGCACGTATAGCCTCGGCCTTAACTGGGCCCGAGACGAAGAAAGTATATATTGAGGGACTAGGTAGACGTGAATGTTACGTATACACTTACAGCCTCGGCCAAAATGGTACGGTGATCGGTTATATTGATAAAGATACTATGTGGCCTGTGATGTTTGAGTTGAAATACGTGATCAAAGGACACCCAGTAGAGATTACGTTAAAACTAGTAGAGTCAAATATACCGGGATTATCGAAATAACGAGTCATTAAATACGGGTGGCGATAAAGACTAATAATCCCTGATCTCCAAGCCTAATTTCTCCTTAATAATAACTGATCTTTCCAAAATATCTTTGTCAAAAGCTATGAAAATCCTACAATTTGATAAATTAGCGGTAGTTACATGAAGCAGATCTAGAGATTTAAGTTTTAACTCATTCGCGTATCTAGTAGCTTGTTTAAAGACTTTACCCCATTTAATACTTAGTTTTTCAACATTAGTTTTTCTCAAAGTATATCTAACGAGAGCATCCACCTCGATGTTAGTTAATCTCATTCTCCGACTAAACACACTATATAACTCGATAATAGTTAGTTCCGATACAAACCTTTTCCTTACCCAGTTTCTCAAGTAATTCTACAGCCTTGCCATGTAAAGCGTCATTTGGGTTAATATAGGAGATTAAAACATTAGTGTCTATATAGCTCATCCCCGCCTAGCCTCGTAAACATCTTCAGATGTTGGTAGATCCTTATATGGTAATCCTTTTTTCATAAACTCTTCAACCATTTTCTCAACCTTCCTCTCATACTCAACCATTTTCTTTACTTCATTAAGTCCTTTTTCAATCAATAAATTATATGCCTGGTTCTTATTCTCAACAATACCTAGTCTGATCATTTCCTCAACGAGTCTAGCGATCTCTTCTCTAACTTTAATAGTAACAGTATGTTTACCCATAGAAAACACCAAATAACAGATCTAAGCTTCGCGATATATTAGGCTTTCCATGGAATATCATGGTATACTTGGGTATTCTTGCATAACGGGTTACTTACGTCTTAATCCATAAGCTATTACATAGCCTTTCTCACTAACACTTAATGTACTTTCTATTTCAGGTATTTCATATGTTATTTTGACAAGATGACTGCTATTGACTCTCCACGAACCATTAACTGGTACATTTCTCAAAATAATCCATTCACCCAAATAGACTTGGCCAGGGTTTAGTCTAATATTTAGTTCAATGTACCAATTAGCGTCTGGAACCCAAATACTTTTCACGATAATCGGGCTATCGTAGATATTTTTAATGGAGATACTTAACGTGATCGTGGATTTATTGCTGGTCTTATTTAACTTACTTATAAAAACTAGATCCTGGATCTGTAGAGGCGGTGGAAAAATACCTTCACGTGGCGTCTCTCGCGGCATACTATATATGCCGATTAGTATTTGGATTATAAATCCAAACATTACGAGCACCATAGAGGCTAGGATCAAAGCTCGATTCACTATAACACCTAGTCCATATTATCACTAAATAATTATGACAATCAATTATTGATAGGTTTTACCTCATTTCCTCCTTAGTCTCGGTTAAAATATAAATTAACATAAAACTTTACCTTTCACAGCAATTACATATATCTCATAGTCACTTTAATCATTACTATATAGCATATGATCTAGTATAGGGTTAGAATATCCTTTACCAGTTTTTAATATTGTATTATTACGTTACTGGGTCTTTCCACTAATAGTGTATATTAGGGGCGTATTGGCTACTTTGAATACTATTTTAACTTCATGTGTTTGACCAGTTTCCCACAAGACTGTGTATGGTATGTTTTCCAATACAACCCATTCTCCCTTATAAGTATCCCCTGGTTCTAACACGATATTTAAGTTCTTAGAGAAATTAGCATCTGGTACCTCGATTTTCTCAATAATAATTTTACTTCCACCTATATCCTCTATAGTAAGCGATAATATGATAGTCATCCGGGTTGCAGAAGGATTCAATTGTTTAATAAATGCCGCGTCACGTATATATAAGTGTCCTTGAGGACCAAGCAATGGTGGTAGATCCGTATTTGTATTTATAATAGTTTCCTGTGATGCAAGGTTAAAACCAATATACATACCAATCAATAATGAAACAACAGCTATAACACATACTATTAATACTGCAACCTTGATCTGATCCACTTTATCCACCATATTTTAGCAAAATAAGACTTTTTACACACTACTATTTTGATATATCTATGTTAATTTATTCTAATATTTTCTCAAACTATACATTAATGATCCTAACGAGATAAACTACGAATATTTTATCTAGAATACCATTACATACACAATAGCTTCCACGGTAGGGAGTGTGAAGAGGAATATTCTACTTTACAACCGCTTTCTCACCAATACTATATACTGAGGATGATCCGGATACTTTATATGTTATCTTAACAAGATGTGTTTCTCCAGTCTCCCACAAGGTATCATTCGATAGGTCTTTTAATATTACCCAACTAAATGTATAGTTTTTCCCTGGGCCTAGCAAAAGGTTTAGATCAATAGACCAATTAGCATCTGGAACTTCGATCTTCTCAACAACTACTGGTTTATCGCCTATATTTTTAATATTAAGGAATAACGTTATGGCTACTTTATTACTAGAAGCATCTATGTGTCTAATAAAAGATATATTCTGGATCCTTAATTCTCCTGTAGGGATAATAAGTGGTGGTTTATCCGTGGCTTTACTAGTTTTCCTTAACGCTAGGTTATAGCCTATATACAGCCCAATAAATAATGAGGTAATAGAGATCACGGTAATGATTGCGATGACGAGGTAACGGTTCATTTACATCGCCTATAACATATTTGTGCTTTTTATTTTATTTTTATTTAAATTTCAGATGTATTTCGGTATTTCTCTGTCTAAAATATTGTTTTTGTATTAGTTATCAATGCTTAGTTGTGAGAATCCCTATAATACTCGTAACTAATAGTTTCGGTCTAGTCCCTCTGTTTTATACCCTTATAAAACTTCTAGAATTTT
>CAZVAW010000008.1:6442-12423 GCA_964625205.1 uncultured Desulfurococcaceae archaeon | reverse complement strand
AATAGTTTCGGTCTAGTCCCTCTGTTTTATACCCTTATAAAACTTCTAGAATTTTATATGAAGGCCTATATACAGTATATTTGACTAGGTGATGATTAGGAGTTGCTTATAGCTCATTTAGCTGATACGCATCTAGGTATACGTCTCTATGGTTTTGACTGGACATACGATGCTATACTTGAGCATTTCAAACAAGCATTTACGAGGGCCCTCGAAGAAAAAGTTGATGCTATAATACTTGCTGGCGACTTATTCGACAAGCCAAGACCACCTAATAAGGCTTTAAAAACAGTTATCGAGCTTGTCTCCCAAGCTGTTGAGAAAGGTGTTAGAGTATATGGTGTTTTGGGTGAACATGATCTTCCGAAAGTAACTGATATACCCCCACAACTACTAGTACCTGGTCTCCATGTATTCGGGCTTAGTGGATCGCAAGTTGATTGTATAGCGGTTGATGGTAGAGAGTACTGTATAGGTGGTGTTAATCATTTACCGCTAAAGTATGAGCGTGGAATGAAAGCTAAACTAGTATCAATGATCAATAGTGTTGTAGCGAAAATGAATAACAAGTCTGTCTTAGTAATGCACCAGAACATCGCTAGTTTTGAGATGTTTGAGCCCGGCCTAGAGATCAATGAGATACCCGAGAAACCACTGTATGTGGCCATGGGTCATTTGCATCGGAGGATAATATATAGGAGGGAGAATGGCCAACTCATAGTCTATCCGGGCAGCCTAGATATATTGAAGCGTGACGAGATCAGTGAGTGGAAGAAGAACGGTAAGGGGTTCTACTTGGTAGACCTTAGTGGTGATGAGCCACAAGTACAGCCCGTAGATACAGAGGTTATTCCACAAGAACTGGTCGAGGCCTACCTCAAAGAGCTTGAAACCAAGGTATCAGCTGTAGCTAGTAAGCTGCCACGTGATAAGAAGTCGATCCTACACGTTATCGTGTTATTGAAGACTAGTGAGAAGACAGACGTACTACCCATTATTAAGAGGATCGTGTCTCGTTATTCTCAGAATATCAGTGTACGTGTTGAGAAGAAATATGTTGAGGAGGAACTAGGTAGAGAGGTTAGGCTTGAGAGTGTTGATGAAGTAGATGTTATCCAGCATATTCTCGGTGGACAACAATACCGTGATCTCGCGGAGAAGATCTACTTATTGAAACAAGCACTTGTCAAAGAGGATTACCAGAGTGTAGAGGATATAGTCGAGGAGATAGCAAAACATAGTTACTGGGCTGGCCGGATCAAGCCTCCACAAATAACGTTGCCGACACAATCAACTACTACTCCTAAGAAAACAATCAAGCCTAGCACGACTGGGAAAAGGGATCTACTCTCTTACCTCGGTGGGGGGTGATCGTATTGGTCGAGCCACTTATTATTAGGAGGGTTAAGCTTGAGAACTTCATAAGCCATCGTAGCACCGAGATAGAGTTTATACGTGGAGTAAACGTTTTCATAGGCCCGAACGGAGCTGGTAAATCAAGTATTTTCGAAGCAATATTCTATGCCTTGACAGGTAAGGGTTGGAGAACAAATGTCTCAAACCTAATAAACAAAAACGCTTCAACAGCAACCGTGGAGCTCGAATTCAGTATTGGTAATGATGTATACGTGCTTAGGAGGAGGATTGGTGGGCCCGGCACTATACTCTTGAGAAATGGTAAGATGATCGCTAGGGATCAGAAAGGAGTTGACAAGGCACTCGAGGAACTACTAGGTATTAGTCCGGAGAAGATCGAGAACCTCGTACTAATAATGCAGGGTGGTATAACAAGGCTTTTCACCGAGGAGAAGCCGAAGAAGAGGAAAGAGATCATAGACACTCTACTAGGTATACAGGAGTACATGGATGCTTTCGAAAAACTAAAAGAAGTAAAGATCACGCCCAAGACCAAGTACCCAGTAACATTATCTCCACATGTAGAGGGCCGTGGATCACTACCACGTACTATAAAGATGATACAAGAAACAATCACAAAAACCTACGAGGAGATCATAGGAAAGAAAAACAAGATCCTTGAAGAGATCGGGGAACTAGAGAAAGAAATAAGCGAGAGAGAAGAACTCGCAAGGAAGGAGAAGCTTGAAGAGAAAGCAAAACAGGTCGAAGAGCTAAACAACAAGTATACCATGTTATCCTCGGAGATCAAGGGGCTGAAGACTAGCCTAGAGAAAATACTTAATGATATCAAGAGTAGAGAAGATGAGAAGAAAGAGGTCATAGGAAACATCGAGAGTATAGAGAAAGAGATCAGCGGGATTAATGAGAAGATAAAAATCCTAGGCATTGAGGATAAGATCGCTGATCTTGAGAAGAAGTATATGGAGTACAAGTACAGCATGGATACACTGGAGACTCAGAAGAAGAGGCTTGAAGAACTAAACAAGGTCTACGAGGAGATCACTGAGCTGGAGAAGAAGTATAAAGAATCGCTAGAGGAGCTAGAAAGGAGAAGAGAGAATGTGAAGAAAGAGATCGAGGAACTAAGTAGTGAGAAGGAAAAACTAAGTAGTGAGAAATCAAGGGTTGAGGAGAAAATAGCTAGTGCTAAGTCTAGGAGAGAAGAGGCTATGAAAATAGTAGATGAAGTAATTAAGAGGGTTAAAGAGTTAGGAGTATCACCACCGGAAGATCCCTCCAGACTACCTAATCTAGTAGAGGATATTAGGAAGAAGCTAGAGGAAGAGCTTGAGAAACTAGATCGTGAAAGGGAGAAACTGGGTCTTGAGAAGGAGAAGATCGAGGTTTCTATTCGAGAAGTTGATGATAAGATCAAGTTACTGAGAGAATCCAAGGAACCAACTTGTCCATTGTGTGGCCAGCCACTCGACGAGCAGCATAGGGAGAAGATTATACGTGAGCTTGAGGAGAAGAAAACCCTATATATCAATGAGCTGGGCCGGATCGAGATCAAGCTTGTTGATGTCAAAAACGAGATTAAAGCGGTGGAGAAGAAACTAGAGGTTATACCAGAGTCGCTGGTCGACCAGTTAAAGAGAGCTGTCAAGGATCTCGTTGAAGCTGAGGCTGAGGAGAAGAAACTAGTGGAGACACTCAATGATCTTGGGAAGAGGATCGAGGAAATAGTTTCTAGGATTAAGGAGTTGAGGAAGACTGAGGAGGAGCTTGATAATGCTATCAAGGATGTATCTAGGCTTGAGACTCTAAAGAAAGGATTCAATAGGGAGGAGTATGAGGCTTTAAAGAATAATGTTAAACAACTCGAAGAAAAAACTACAAGGCTATCCGATGAGATAAACTCGTTAACCGAGTTGATCGCGGGTTACCTAGGGCTTAGTGGTAAAGAGGTTGAGGAGGTAATAGATAATGCTAGGAAAGCATTAGAAGAAGCACGTGTTCTCCGAGAGAAGAAAGTTGAGCTTGAAACCCGTCTTGTTGAGCTGAGGAAGAGGTTAGAGGCTTTAAACGAGGAGATCGAGAGACTCGATAATGAGAAGAAAGTTGTTGAGGAGAAGATCAACGAGTTAGAAAGTGAGAAGAAGAAA
The DNA here is from genome assembly GCA_964625205.1 of uncultured Desulfurococcaceae archaeon. Taxonomy (GTDB): domain Archaea; phylum Thermoproteota; class Thermoprotei_A; order Sulfolobales; family Desulfurococcaceae; genus CAZVAW01. The sequence continues at coordinate 8,899 of CAZVAW010000008.1, read as the reverse complement.
ATAGAGGAGGAGCTAAACAAGGCTAAGGAGGCCTTTGAGAAACTACATGCTCTTGAGAAAGAACTAGCTGGTTTAAAGGAGAAGCTTGAAGCTAAGAAGAAAGAACTTGAGGAGCAAGATAAGGCTCTTGAGGAGCTGAGGAGAGAGGTTAATGAGATTAACAAGGCTATACGTAAAGTCTACATCCTTAAATGGATCAGGGAAAACATATTCCATAGTGATGGTGCCCCGAAGCTATTAAGAGCTCGGTATGTTAGATTGCTCAGTAGTTTGATCGAGGATCTGCTCGGTAAGTTTAACATAGAGTATAAGGAAGCAGTTGTTGACGAGGAATACAATGTCCGGCTTAGAAGCATCAATTATCCTGGTAAAGAGATCGATATTAAGAGTATTAGTGGTGGTGAACAAGTAGCTGTTAACCTAGTAGCACTACTAGCACTACACAAGCTAGTGATTGGAGGCCGGATCGGTTTCATGGCCCTCGACGAGCCAACTGCCCACCTCGATAGTGATAGGAGAATCGAGCTTATAGAGTTACTTCGAGAATTCCAGGGTGGCAAGATCATACCACAACTACTAATTGTTACACACGATGAGAATGTAAGAGAGGTTGGTGATAAGATCTTTAGGGTGAGGAAAACAAACGGTTATTCACAAGTTGAGGAAATACCACTTGAGAAAAGGGTGGTTGTAGCATGAGGGAATATCTTCTCGAGATAGCTTTGAGGAAAGCAGGATATATAATGGATAAGGTTAAAGAGACTGGGTTAGAAGAAGTTCTTGAAAAAGCCGCTAAACTATGGGTAAAACACGAGCCACAAGGGGTTGAGCCGAGTAGTTTTGGGGCTGTAGATGGTAGTAATAATAGTCTCGAGTTTAAAGGCTTAACACTATACGCTGTACTAGGCTATGGTATTACTAGGGAGTCTAGTGTCAAGGAGTATTTCGTTGGAGACATAGATGTACTATACACTGGGGATACTAGTGAACATGTACGTCTACTTAGAGAGATTGCTGAGATGAAAACAGCTTATCTAGCCTCTAACGTTGATCTCCTCATGATCGATGGTAGTATAACATCGTTACTGATTAGACCACGCCCATTAACAGATAATGTAGCTTTATCAACAGCTATTCGTGAAGCACTTGAGATCGACCCCGATATATTTGATACGTTGTGGAGTGATTTAAAGAAACAACTAAGTAGCTGTGGGAATATCCTAGTAGACCCCTATATATCTAGGAGGCTTTCACACGAGCATAAACTCTATAGTGAGAGGAAATTCTACTTACCAGTACTACTCGAGTATATTGAGAAACTATTAACTATAAGGCTTCTACTAGATAAAATGGTTGCTCGGAAGAAAAAGCCTGGCCTCGTATTCATCTCTAAGACTAGCCGTAGCCGACACTATTTTAGAGAAGAGGAGGCTAAGAGACCTATCCCCTCAGATATATTGATATTCACATACGCGACACGTGAGCCTGGTTATAGTAACCCATTAATACCAGAGTTTGAGAAAGGCCTTCCACGTGAAGGGCCTCTTAAAAGCATGGTTCATGATTTCTTCGAAGAATTCGAGTATGTAGTATCCTATATTCGTTTTGAAGCTGATGCACCGTTACTTAAGTTTGAGATACCAGTTTATAAGGGCATGTATAGTGGTGGTGATGACTTGAAAGAAATAATCGTACACTTGATCGAGTCTATTTATCCACTTACAGTAGATGGTTATCCCTACCCCTTGATCGAGGCCGATAAATCATCTAAGATCACTCGTGATGATTTGATAAATATTGCTCAAATAATTGGTTTCCTCCCACGTCTCACTGGTCGTGAGGTGTTGGTTGAATGGCTTTGAAAGAACTAGGCCGGATCATAGGTGAGACTACACATTCAAAGATAATATTCACGGCCAACCGGCCTCCACGTGTAGGCGAGTACGTTATCGTCGAGTATCCGGAGCTAGAAATAGATGGTGTTAAAGTTAAGCATGTACTAGCTATGGTTGAATCATCAACGATCGGTAACCCAGCCTTACTAGTTAGAGGTATTAAGCCAGAATATGTCGAGAAAGCCAGCCAACTTAGACTAGAGCGTTCAGAATACATGATCGGCTCGGCCCGCCTCATCGGCTGGGTTGAGTTACTTGAGAGGGGGAGGCTATATACTCCTAAACACCCGCCAAAACCCGGTGCCAGGGTATATGAGGCTAGTTCTGATGTATTGAAGAAGATATTTGAAAAGAAGCCAGAGGAGAAAGAGGAGGAGGGGAGGAGAAAGAATAATGCTTGGATTAGAATCGGTACTTTGATCAATCACCGTGATGTACCAGTATATGTTAACGTAAACGCTATAGTGTCTAGGCATCTTGCGATCCTAGCAGTTACTGGTGCTGGTAAATCAAATACGGTTGGAGTACTGGTTGATCGTATTGTCAACGAATTACATGGTAC
>CAZVAW010000008.1:0-6342 GCA_964625205.1 uncultured Desulfurococcaceae archaeon | reverse complement strand
AATCAAATACGGTTGGAGTACTGGTTGATCGTATTGTCAACGAATTACATGGTACGGTATTGATCATTGACATGCATAATGAGTATGGAAAAGTAGCTGGCGATAACACTAATGATGTAGTGGCTAAGATACACCCGGTAAAACTAACTGTGTATGAGTATTATAGATTGTTGAATCTCGACGAGAAAGCTACTAAGCAGAGAATGTATCTACGAAAAGCATATCACGAGTTATTCGATACTGGAGAAGCCCTTAAGGAATCCGAGAGATTCTTGGATAAGTTAGAGGAAAAACTTAGGCAATATCGAAGTAGAGATATACCAGCTAGTGATAGGAACTCAATAGCCGATCTACTTAATAAGATCGCCGAGTTAAGGGATCGTTATGAAGGCCGAGTATTATCAGTTGATGCCCCAACCACATTAGAGCAGGTAATTGTACCGGGTAAAGCTAATGTTTTGAAACTAGGTAGTGTTGATGAGGAGGTAGCCGATGTTGTCGTCTACCATTACCTAGACTGGTTATTGCGTGAGAGGAAGAGATACTTCAGTGGTGAATCTGGTTATCCAGTACCAGTGCTCGTCGTTATTGAGGAAGCCCACGTACTAATACCACGTAATAGGTCTACCTTAACTAAGCAGGTAGCAGCCCGTATAGCACGCGAGGGCCGTAAATTCGGTGTAGGCTTATGCCTTGTTAGCCAGAGGCCTAAGAATATCGATGAAGATGCCCTTAGCCAGACTAATAATAAGATCATATTAAAGCTTGTAGAACCAAGTGATCAGAGGTATGTACAACAAGCTAGTGAGACCCTAAGCGAGGAACTACTCGATCTACTTCCAAGCCTAAACACAGGCGAGGCGATAATACTTGGTATGATGACCCCAATACCAGCACTTGTAAAAATCGATAAAGCCCAGCATAAAGTAACTGGCTCAGACATAGATGTGGCTGGTGAATGGCTGAAGTATTGTGAAAATAAAGAAAAAGAACGTGAGAAGACCGAGGAATACAATCCATACAATATGTTTTAATCTCTCTAATTCTTCTTTTAGATAGTAGGTAAGCAGTTTCTGGGTATTTACTCCACGTAAAACAAATATAACGAGACATTCTAAGATCTATTAAAAAGAAATACGGATAACCATTGTATTCAACGCCTTATAACTGGGCGGGTGGAGGGTTTTTGGTTAAGGTAGTGGTTGTCGAGAAAGAACCTAGTATATTCTTAGTTGTTGGCATCTTGGGAGTCATAATAACTATTGTGATGACTATAGTTATACTATCTATTCTTGGTTCTAGACTATGGTTTATGTTTTGCATAGTATTTATTGTCGAATCATTAGCGTTGATATTCTTTATCACATACTATCACAAGACTAAGAAGATTAATTTGATGCTAAGACAACTACATAGCATGATCAGGGTTAGTGGGAATAAGATAGTATTTCCCCAAAGCCTTAGCGTTGAAAAAGGATACTTGGAATCCATTGGCTACTGGATCTATACTGGGAATACCCGATCATATTATCATAAAAACTCGTTTAAACCATTAGCTAACGCTAACGTCCGGGAAATAAACTTGGGTAGGGTTGACGAGAACTATGTTGTATTAATGAATGTTGATGAATCCGGTTATTTCAAAATACCATGTGTTAAGATAGTTGAGCCCGAGTACAGGGACACGTATATCCTATTCCTAAAACCATGTAGGAAAACCATGAGAGAAACCACGATCAGTGTAGCATCTGGAGACGATGTGGCTGAGGCGAGGATTAGTATAGAGAATGGCTTGTTAAAGGGTTATTTAAAGAGAATATTCATCGGTAAAGCTAGGTCTGCTAGATTAGAGCTATGGGGTGAGGTAAAGCCAGAGTCTAGGAAGATCTGGGTACGTAGAGTACTTGGTGAAGTGAAAGAAGGGGAGACTATGGTTAATGAGCGGATCTGCCCCTCCGAGCCAATAATCGTGATCGCACATGAAAAGACATTATCACCACGTACCTTATGTAAGGTATTTGAAAAACAACTAGGTGTAACAAGGCCAATAATACTCGGACTTGGCATTGTCGAGTATAAGGCTAGGCTAGTACTAGATCTACCGTTTCGAAGAGATGTGTACAAAGAGGTCGTGCTTAAAACCTCTTGACACAATATATTGGCTTGGGTTTAAAGTTGCATAGAGAGATCAGGATCACTAGACACGCTAGAAAACGCATGATTGAACGTGGTATTAACGAACAAGATGTTCTAGAGACGCTTGATAACCCTGTTCAACATGTGTATGATCGGTGGAACGACTTATACATAGCAGTTAATAGTAGGGGGTTTGCCATAGTATATGCTTATCGGGGGAGCTATGTGGAAATAGTAACTGTTCTCGGCCGGAGAGAATATGAGGCCCTCTTATCGAAATATGGTAGTAGAAGATATAAGTTGCTTTCATAAAAAAGAGTTACTTTTTACGTTTAAATAATGCTATCATAGCTAGTATAGCTAATACTAATGCTAGAGCAATATATGGGTTCTCTGGCGAGGCTGGTGGTCTGAGATACTCTGGTGGTGGATATACTGTTTTTGAAGCTATGCTCGATGTAGACTCTACTATCGTAGATGACGAGTTATACTCAGCTTTAAACGTATAGCTTTGTATGGTGTTGGCTTGGTTAACGATATAGTATAGCAGTGCTACTCCATTAGAGTTTGTCGTGTTACCCCCTATGTATATCCATGATCCTTTACGGTAAAACTTAACCAACTGGCTTGGATAAGGCTTGCCATCTATTGTTAATGTAGCGTTTAATATGAATAATACTGAGCCGTTTTTGAGGAATCTATACTTTATCTTTAGCGTTAACTCGACATGATGCTTAACTATTATGGAGAAACTAGTCTCGTTAGCTTGGTACGTGTTAGTGCCCTTAAAGACTATCTTCAAACTATAAACCCCGGCTACAGCATCCTCTATAGTGAATACCGCTTTACCATTTAGATCGGTTGTTGTAGACCCTAATAGTGTTGTATCGTTATAGAGGTGTATCTCAGCATATGATACAGGGTCTCCGAGGCTTCTAAGCACTATAGTGATCTCGATCGTGTCTCCAACATATGGTTGGCTTGGATTAACCGTTTCCACAATGATCTCGACTGGCCTCTTATCATAAGTTATTGTTACTATGTTACTCTCTGAGGGGGAGTACGTGTCACTACCACTATATACTGCCTTATAATCATACTCGCCAGCAACAGCAGAGGATACAGTATATATAGCGTATCCAAACTCGTTTGTCACAGCCGAGCCGAGGTATTTCCACTCATTATCCACGTATATGTAGAAGTCTATAGTTTCACCAGCTATTGGCGTTCCATTACTCATAGTCAACCTAGCAATCAATTCTACGGAGAGGCCGGCGTAGGACTCAGTAGTATTTGCTTCTAATGATAAACTCGTCGTAATCCTACCCAGATATAATGGTGTTGAAGCGCTTTCCGAGCCGTAGTATATCCATTTACCAAGCACACCCTTCTCCGGGTCATTGAATACCGCTTTGAAATAGTATACCGTGGTATCAACTGTGAGTGTATAGTTTAACCTAGCATATCCTTGGGAATCAGTCTGGGCTGTCCCTATTAGGTTCCACGTAGTACCATTGTTAAAGCTAACCCAGAACTCAACACTATAATTGACCACGGGCTTACCATATACTTTATCCTCCACATGTGCTATTAACTCGACAGTACTCCCTATAGTTGGTGCTCCAGTTGTCTCTATAGATAATGTTGTCTCAGTTGGTAATGGTTTCCACTTTACAACTACTGTATTACTAGACGAGTTCTCATATGTCTCGTTACCACTATATTTAACCACTATCTCGTAGATCATATAAGCGTGTTCGTTCTCAAACCATGAGACCTGGCCACTCGCATTAGTTATATATACGTGTTTTAACGTACTATTATAGTATATCTCAACCGTGATATTAGGTAATGGGTTACCATGCACGTCTGTTACGTTAACAATTAATTCTATGGATTGATTAACATATACTTCAGCATCACTAACGCTTAATACTATATTAACTGGTATTTTCTTAAACGTTATAGATACGGTATCGCTCTCGGCTGAGGAGTAGGTATCGCTACCATTATATACTGCCTTATAATCCCATGTACCAGCAATATTAGACGATACAATATATACTGCGTAACCAGAACTATTCGTTGCAACTGTTCCTAGGTATTCCCAACTACTATTAACATATATATAGAAATCTATAGGCTCACCAGATACTGGTGTACCGTTACTCATGATAAGCCTAGCTATAAGCTCTACTGGCTCTCTAGCATATGCTTCAGTGGTGTTCACCGTTAATGTTAACTGGGTAGTGATCCTATACAGTGATACAACTATAGGTGTACTCTCTGACCCTTGGTAAATCCATTCACCTAGTATCTTTTCATAGGGGTCTCTAAATACTGCTTTGAAATAATATGTTGAAACGTTAGCGTTTAAGCTATAGTTTAGCTTCGCATAACCCTCTTGATCAGTAATGGCTACGCCTATCGAGTTCCACGTAGTACCATTATCAAGGCTTACGAGGAAAGTCACGTTATAACCAACAACTGGTTTATCATATACTGTATCAACCACATGTGCTATGAGCTCAATACTAGCGCCGGGTGTCGGCGTACCTATTGCTTGTAACGTAGTATTAGTTGGTAATGGGCTCCACTTTATGGTTAGCGTTGAACTAGTTGCTTCAGCATATGTCTCATTACCAGTATAGTTGGCGAATAAACTGTAGATCATATAGGTGTGCTCTATCTCGACCCATTCTACTTCTCCACTAGAATTGGTTGTAAACACGTATTTCAACGTATCATTATAATACACGTTGATCGATAGACCCGATAATGGGTTTCCATACACGTCTCTAGCCGTGACGCTCAAGCTTATGCTCTGGTTTACATAAGCTTCTGTAGTATTAGCCGTCAATACTAGTTCAACCGGGGTTTTCACAATATCGATCGCCTCTATACTAGACTCCGTATCATTATAGCGCCATGTACCATTTGTTTTACCAGGATCGGTGAAGTTGGCCTTCACATAATAAGTTCCACTAACCCAGAACACATGTCTATAAACAGCTTCGCCATTTGAGTCTGTAGTGTTTTCGCCAAGTAAAACCCATGTTACACCATCACTACTTATCCAAAACTCTACATTATAGCCTGCAACTGGTTTTCCATCATAAGTTGTCAAAGTTGCCTTTAAGATGGTCTTGTCTACAGTATAGGTTGTCGATGGGATTGTTAATGCTAAGTTCGTAGGTATAGGGTTAACCGTTAATGATGCATTATTGCTTGTCGAGGCCAGGTATCTACCATATCCTTTGAATACCGCTCGGTAAGTATATGTACCCACGTATTCCTCGGTGAAGGTAAATACTGCGTATCCACTGGAGTTGGTTGTAGACGTGCCTATCACGGACCAGTTACTACCATTTAGTCTCTGGAACTCGATCGTCATACCAGCTAATGGTTCTCCACTACTCGTGGTTAGATGCGCTACTAGCTCGAAGGCTTTACCAGCATATGTACTCGTAGTATTCAATGTTAAGGATAAATTGGTTTCAACCAAGCAGAGGACTGGCTGTGATACTGCTTCTACGGGTTTAGTCGATACTATCTCGTACAGATGCGTAAGGTCGTAGCTTGGCTTGAATATTGCTCGGTAACTCCTATATACTGGTACATTAGTGAAAACATGTGTTACCGGGCTACTATCAGTATTTATCGTTGCACTAGCGAGATCAACCCATGTAAGATTATCATTACTACCTTGCAACACTATAGTACCGTCAAGACCCACGTTATTCTCAGCAACTACCTCGACAGACACATTACATGGGCCGGGGCCTGTTATGTTCGTGATAGTGATCGTTACTGGTATACCGATTATGTTTGGCACCATATGGTATTTCCGTATACCATTAGCATCTTCTATTTCGAGATAAGCTATAGCGGTTTGCGAGTAATACCCGGTATCAGTTCTAACTAGTAATCCAGCGTACCTAATATCATCGTAGTCGTAGTCCGTGTTAGCATATGTCCATGTATAGCTATACATGTGTGGCCCGCCGTAAGATTCGTTCTCTAACCATAGCTCAACCTTGAAATTCGTAGAATTATATGTGACCTGGCCCCAATACCCAACAGCGGGCCACCAATCAGTAATGTAGTGGTAGTCTCCCCACCATTGGCTAGGATTACCCGTTTGTCTCCACGCATTGAAATCATATGGGTATACATCGTTTTTCTCAGTACTAAACCCAGCTACTA
>CAZVAW010000007.1:21543-47648 GCA_964625205.1 uncultured Desulfurococcaceae archaeon | reverse complement strand
CCTTTTCTCTTCCTAGCTTCTTCTATGGCTTTTCTAACCTCTGTTGATAATTCTTCATAGCTAGGTATTTTGCCTAAGATTTCCTCTGGTTTACCTATTAGTTTCTCGAGTTTCTCAATATCAACCTCTGGTACTTGTGGTTCACGTACACCCTTTGTTAGGTATGCAGAGATCCCCTCTATGAGCCGTGAAACCTCATATGGTATAACGATCTTAGTTGCCTGCCCATTAGCTAGCGCTTGTAGTGTCTCAAGACTTAAAGCTGTTAACGCGTGACTATGTAGACTAGCGGCGCCAAGGCTTATGATTCTCAGTCTCTGGGCTTCACCCTGTGCTTTTAAGATAGTAGCTAATCTCTCACCCTCGGCCCTCAATATATTAGCCATACGTTCACCTTCAGCACGTAGTATCTGAGCTGTCTTCTCACCCTCCGCCTTAAGTATGGCTGCTCTTTTTTCACCATCAGCTCGTAGTATAGCTGCTCTTCTCTCCCTCTCAGCACTTGTCTGTTCCTCCATGGCTTGTTTAACACGTGGACTTGGCTCAACCTCCCTGATCTCAACAGTTTCTACACGTACGCCCCATTTATCGGTCGCCTCATCTAGTATCTTACGTAGCTTATTATTGATCGCCGCTCTGTTATAGAGTATTTCGTCAAGTTCCATATCACCTATAACGCTACGTAGTGTTGTCTGTGCCAACGCTATTACTGCTAAACGATAATCAGCTACTTCGAAGAAAGCCTTCTTAGGATCGACTACACGGAAATAAACTATAGCGTCAACACTAACAGGGCTGTTATCCCTTGTGATCACGTCTTGGCGTGGGATATCAACTACTTGTGTACGTAGGTCTATACGGTATACTCTACTAATAAACGGTGGTACCCAGTTAACACCGGGTCTTAATATGCCTACGAATCTGCCTAGCCTAATATATATGCCTACTTCCCATGGCCTTATGATCGTTATTCCACGTGCTATGACGTATACTATGATAACTGCTAGAAAGAAGAGGAGCGTCGCTGTTAGGGGATCGATCAATGCTCTAACCCACTCTTGGTTTCTTTAAATGTATATTTCTAAATAATGTATAGATAAAAGTTACTTTTTCTCACTTATAAAATTCTCACTTATAAAACCCTCTGACTTACTAGCTAATGGTTTAACGATCAAATGCACTCCTTCAACAGCTACTACTACAACCTTATTACCCGGCTCAATTACTTTATCACTAGTAGCACTCCATACATCACTACCGATCCTAACCTTACCATCTATAGAGTCTGGTTTAACAGTCTCGACAACCACGCCAACCTTACCTACTAACCCCTCATAACTCTCAGTAACAGGTGGTGATGGTGGTGCTAATCTACGGTATATAAGATATGTAACATAACCTATCGGAAAAGCCAATAATGTCAATATTACTGGCGCATATGGTATGGCTAGGATCCATGGAAACAACGTTATGAGTAGCCCATAGATGATCAATACAGTACCAGGTACTGCTATGAAGAAACCAGGAGTAACTATCTCGATCACAATCATTATAGCGCCCAAGACAATCAATAGTATACCCAAACCATCCATAGCGCCTAAACCCAGTATCCTCTCCCTATATAATAATTCGATGTCTACGGGATACATATTTGTTTCTTTAGAGATCAATTTTACCTACAATACATTGTGGTGGAACATATTCTACGAGATAGATCTTATCCGTGGCTTTGTAGATCGAGATATTGTTTTTCTTAAGACAATGGGTATCAATTACGAGAACTATTGGTTCACCATGTCTAGCCCCAGTATCACGAGCATCATCAATAGATGTTGTTAAATGGACAAATTTGCGCTTCATGGATCTAATCCCCTCTATAAGTATCTTACTAACACGATCCTTGCTAGTACCATGGTATAATGGCTTATCAACATCCACAACCGGGTATTTGATCTCAACATCTATGCTATGGCCATACCTAGCCCTGATCATACCTGAGCGTAGCTCAAACCTACCCTTAGGATCGAGTAAAGCCAATGCTATTATATGCTCTGGTTTAACCCATTGATATAATTCCTTATTCCTCCAACGCTCCCTAATACCCCTTACTAACTCCTCTACTGAAACCCAGCCGTCGCGAGTTAATTTTAAACCAGCCTCCCATGGATAATGCCTAAGTAATCCACTCACTAGCTTGCTTAACATAACCCTCTTCCTACCATCTAATACAAGCTCGCACTTCCTACCACAATGTGTTGGTTCCTCAACGTATTTACCACATACTCTACATCGATATATAGGCTTCAACTACTATCACCAGCTAATACCATATTCCATATTATTGTGTAAGAAACACTTATCTATCAACATATTATGTTATCCATTGAATAAGGGGTAGTATATTGTCAGCGGTATTAGAGGTTAAAAACCTAGTTAAAGTATATCCGGGGGACGTTAAAGCACTTAAGGGTATATCGTTTGAGGTTAAAGAGGGAGAAATCTATGGATTGATAGGGCCTAATGGTGCTGGTAAAACAACGACTTTAAGAATAATAGCCACTATACTAGAGCCTACCGAGGGCGACGTATTAGTAGATGGTTATAGTGTTAAGAGAAACCCAAACGAGGTTAGGAAGAGAATATCTTACTTACCCGAAGAAGCCGGCGCGTATAAGTATCTTACGGGATACGAGTTTCTAGACTTTATAGCTAGCTTCTACACTAGCAATCCCGAGAAGAAAATTGAGATGATCAAGGAGGCTATAACTATTAGTGGATTAGGTAGGAGGATCAATGATAAGATCAAGACGTATAGTAAGGGTATGTTGAGACGCTTACTTGTAGCTAAGACTTTAATGGTAAAACCACGTCTAGCCTTACTCGATGAACCAACTAGTGGCCTAGATGTAGTAAATGCTCAGAGGGTTAGGAGTATAATTAAGAAGTATGCACGAGAATATAAGGTTACGATCCTATTTAGTAGTCATAATATGCTTGAGGTAGAATACTTATGTGATCGCGTAGCCATAATACATGCTGGCGAAATTATCGTTGAAGGCCGACCCAAAGAGTTAATGAGCAAGTATGATGCTTCAAACTTAGAAGAAGTATTTGTAAAGATCGTGGGTGAGGCGGAATGAGTGCTTTTAAAACTATATTATTTAAAGAAATAAAGAGCATGATCAGGGATCCGAAGATACTTATTGCTATGATTATAACACCAGTTATAATTACAGGCCTTATGTACGGTATTATTATATTCTCAACACATCAAGTGATCAAAGAATCACTTTATGCTCAGGGGATAGTCGCGGTATTAGATGAGGATCATGGCTATTGGGCTGGAAACTTCACAGATTACCTTAAAGAAATAGGATACAAGGTTGAATTCGTTGAGAGTAGGGATGAGCTATTATCCATTATTAGAAATAGGAGTATCGCATGCGGTATAATCATACCACGTGGTTTTACCGAGAACATAACATTGAACAAATCAGCATATGTAAACGTATACATATACATAGCTTCACCTTCAATGACATACCTAACTTCTAGAACTAAAATCCTCTCCATAATAGAACGTTATTCAGAAAACATTACAAGCATATTCATCAAAACACACGGGTTAAACCCAGAATATGTTTTAAACCCATTAAACTCGACGATTAAAGTCATAATACGTGATAAAACTATAGCGTTAAAAGATTTGGGCTCAATAATAGGTAGTCTCATGATCGTGAACATGGGGTTCCCCCTAATAGCTTTGATCCTGGCTAGTTTCCTAGTCCAATTAACAGCTACGAGTATAGCTGTTGAGAAAGAAGAGAAAATGTTTGAGACAATACTTTCACTACCAATTAGTAGGTTAAGCTTTATAGCCGCGAAAATTGTTGCATCAGTGATTATCGGTCTATTATCAGTATTTATATACGGTGCGTTATTTATGTGGTATTTCACATCTTTATCCACATTATCAAGCTCTACTACGACATCACAAACTACATCGGAGGCGTCAACGTCAATAGTATCAGCTATAGCCGGTATATATGGATCGGGCGGCGTGGCTCTACTAGTCCTCTCATTATTTGGTCTTGTACTATTTATTCTTGGGATATCCATAATACTTGCGTTATTTGTTGAAGACGTACGCAGTGCTCAGATCATTACAAGCTACATAGTATTGCCACTAGTTATTATAATGATTATGAATATGTTCCTCGACTTATCAAGTTTCCCTGAAACCACGAGGCATTTAATAGCTTTAATACCCTTGATAAACACTTGTCTTGTACCAACATACTTATTCTTAGGAGATTATCTATCAGTATACCTAGCTATATCATCGTCAATAATATATGCATTAATAGTAATGTATATAGCTTCAAAACTAGTTACAACAGAGAAAGTATTCGTGTTAAAACCATTCCGTAGAAAAAGGAGAAGATAATAGAATAATATAGAGCAACAACTATATATTCTCGATTCTATACATTAATTAGTTCTAACAAAAAATATATATTAGGTGAAGTACAGTGAGAGGAATACTCTATAGCTTAGCCCTAATACTACTTATTATAAATATGTTCACATCTAATATAGCGTCAACTATAGTTAAAGCTGAGGATTCAGATACTATAACTTATATAGCAGAGGAGGCATGGCGTATAAGGTTAGAGAATATAGTTGGTAATGCGTCAATAGTCTATCGTGACCTAAATAACGATGATGTTGGCGAGATAATAGTTAATGGTTATTACTCGAATAATAGTGAAGCATTATGTGTAATAGATGGTGCAACGCATACGCTATGGAATTGTATAGCATTAAACGATAGGTTTGTAGCATCAATAGCTGTTAATGACGTAAATAATAATGGGGTAAGAGATATTGTAGCTGTTACAATGTCTTCTACGGATTCGTCATCGACAATTAGATTCATCTTATGGGATCCATATACTGGTAAAGTGGTAAAATCTAGTTCTAGGACAGTCGATTACGAATTATCAGTATCTCAGTTTCCACTAGCGTATGATAAGTCGGCGGAAACAGTATATGCGATGTTTACTACTAGTACTGGTTCTCTAAGATTATCCTATGATATAGAGGCTAACACTATATCATCTACTAGTTATGATAACGTATTCTATATTGCTCAAACAACAGATGTATTTGGTGATAACGATAACGACGGAGTTATAGAGTGGGCTGAAAACATATTACTAACAACCTATTATACGTTCAGCTTATATGGCTTCTCTTCAACGATCAGTATATATAATGGTTCTACTACGTTATTCAGCAAAGTATCAACAAGTAGATTCTACGGATTCGCGGGGTTCTCCAACAATGGCGTTAAAAACTATGTCTGGGTTTTAAGTATTGACCTTAATCAGCTTATGCAATACAATAAACTAGTCTTTTACCTCACTGGCTATGACTTATCCGGTGCACAAATATACGATATACTAATTAATGGTATGCCATATAGTTTCATTGATCTAGGTGATCGCTTCCTAATAGAATACAATGATACCTCAGCAAACCGCACATATATAGCTGTATATAATGCAGCGGATGGTAGTCTTGTTGATAAAATAGATGTTACTGGAGAAGAAACTATGGTTATAACCGGGCTAGGCGATATAGATGACGATGGTATTAAGGAGGTTATATATACAGTTGAGAATACATCATATATACTTAAGATAGGAGATACGATCACAAAACATAGTGTAACCGGCATAGAAACCGGATCCACATATATGCTTCTCAACACATTAACAGTTAATGGTAATAAATACCTAGTCGACGCAGTTGTAGACTATACTACTAACACTACTGATATCATAGCCTACAGCTTTAGAGCAACAACTGTATCTGATGAAACACCACCAGTTATTGAGTTCACCTACCCGGTAGAAGGCGCTTTATTACCTAAGACTACGGTAGTTGAAGGTATTGTTTATGATAATGAGTCTGGGATCGCGAAATTGGAAGCCTATCTATACTCTAACGCTACGGAAGAAAACATTACTGTGGAGGATATCTCGTTGAAACCAATAGATACAAACACGTATGAGTTCTACATATACTTAGAATTCAACGTTAGTGGAGACTACGTGTTAACGGTTACAGCGTGGAACTATGCAGGGTTAAATACTTCTAAATCTATATCGTTCAAAGTAGATGCTGAACCACCAGTTATAACCATATATAGCCCAAGAGATAAAGGCATATACTGTATCAAAGATACACCGATCCCAGTCAACTTTACAGTCCATGATGAGTATCTCATGAACTGGACAGTACTAGTTAATGGAATACCATTAGGTAACGGTAATGAATCCGGTACATATGTGTTCTGGTTGACAAATGACACGCTACTACCTATTACAAACACGATAACAATCATAGCAAATGACGAAGCTGGTAACCATGAAACTAAGACGATCATAATAACATATTATCCAGGCCCCTTCAAGTTCAACTTCACATTATTAACGACATTCGACGAGAAAGTATATAATGGCGTATTATATAAGCTATTAGAAGACGAGATCACGTTAGAATACCTACTTGAAGGCTTTAGTGATGTCGGCATTGAATACTTTAGATTAGAGTTATTCGAGAACACTACTGGAGAAGTCTATACAATTGATTTAACATTAGCTTTCAATGAAACAACAACTAAAACCATAGATACAACAACTATACCAGATGGAGTATATGATGGCGTTATCACGATCAAACCCGAAGGCTACGACGCCTTTAAACTATGTCATCTAGGATCAATAATAATTGATAACAACGATCCTTCACTAAACGTTACAAAACCACCATTTATAACCGATAATATCGTAGACCCCAATAAAGTAACAGTACTAACTCTACAAAAAGAAGTAGAATTCAATATAACGTGCTATGCTGAAGATGGTGTAATGCTTACTCAAATGACCATATACGTTGATGGTGAAATACTTAACACTTACGACTTAGAAGGAGTAACAAGTACTTCTAAAACAGAGCACGTCACCTTAGATGAGGGAGAACATACTATAAATGTGGTAGTCACTGATATAGCTGGTCACACCGCCACGATAGAATACAATGTGATAGTTGACGTAACACCGCCCTCGATTGAGGCTTTTGATGTAAACGTTACTGATAACAACGTTACAATACACTATAAAGTATCAGATAACCTGGTTGGAGTGGATCATGTTGTAATAGTAGTAGGTAATAACACATATGTATTTAATGAGACTGAGAAAACAATAACATTATCAAACTTAACAACGGGCAACTATACGGTAACGCTGAAAGTACATGATAAAGCTGGTCTAATAACTACAATGTCTAAGAATATAACAGTAGGTAAAATAATACCGCCAACAACCACTACACCACCAGCTACACAAACACCAACTACAACATCGCCAACTAAAACTACATCACCAGCACCAACTCAAAAAACGACAAAGACGACAACTCCAGCCGGCGGCGTGCCAACAACAGTGATCATAGGTGTTGTAATAGCTATTATAATAGTGGTACTCATAGTATTCTGGGTTATGAAGAAATAAAGACAAATCTTTTTTAATCCATATCTGTATACTCCTTCCTCTTTGGTTACTCCTAAATGCAACTAAAGTGGTTATATCGTAATAATTATTAGGAATGAGAAATAAATTAAATGATCAATAGAATGTTTTAATTGGGCTTAAACAAGTTTATAAGAGAAACATAAACTTTTTAATAGACTTTTAAACATTATTTTATGTCTGTAATTGTTTAAAATGAAAACACGTGTAGGTGTGAAGTGTATGAGTGAAGAATACTGTAGCATATACGACATAAGGTTCTTAATGAAGAGAGGCATCATCCTATCACCACCCTTATGGAGGACGCTTAAAGCCTTAATCGAATTAGGAGAAGCTACTGCGGACGATTTGTCTAAGAAAACAGGGCGTCCGAGAACAATAGAGTCTAGGTATCTCGCCGAGTTAAACAGACTAGGTATTATAGCTCGTAAGAGAGTAAGTAGACGCGTCTACTACATGGAGGCTATAACCGCTGTTAAAAAAGCCCTTAAAGAACTAGGGCCTGATATACAAGTTGAGCAATTAGCACACCAGATTAGTCTACCAGCTGATATAGTTAGGATTATTGTCGAGAAGATAAAAGCAGGAAAAGCATAAAAACACTATAGGGTATTCGATGAAGACTCTAATTAAAAAAACTATGGTATTAGAGAAACAGTAATATTTTTTACCTCTCCCTCGTTCAAATACTCGACATTTAACGAGATCTTTTTTACTGCTCCCTCTCCTACTTCATCTAATGCTTTTGTTAACGCTTCTACCATTCGACTCAATACTCTACTTCTTGAGCCAAGATTGTGTATTCTTATCAATAAGTCTAGTTTTCTAATGATATCACTACGTGTTTTAAATGTAACAACCCTATTCTTAGTTCTTAGATGTATCTCATATACACCATCTTTTCTCTTAATAACCTCTATTAACTCGCTACACCTCCACGTTACTCCAAATAAGCTGAATATGCTATAGTATCACATGGAAGTTTTCAATATATTTCATTTATTCAATCGTAAACCTCAAGGGATCAATAGAAAAATTTTTGAGATACAGAGAAGAAAAACCGGTTTTTCCACGTTATACGTTGAAAAATTTTCTCAACCCAACGAAACCATTGGTTCTAACGGAAAAACTTTATCTACTACTATATACTTTACTTATAAAGTGGCGCGCCGACCCCTACAACTCCCCGTTGGCAGCGGGGTGGATGAATAGGGGGGACTCCCCCTGGGTATCATTCTCTCATATCTTAATGCCTTTCTCACGTAGTTTTTCAAGATACTCTTTTAACGCCTTAATATTCCACTCGTGTACGCTTCTCCTTCTCTTATCTATCCTAAGCCCTAGTTTCAACGCCTTTTTAAAATCAAGTCCTACAGCCTCTAACTCGCCTTTACTAAATCCACGGCCAACCCTAGTACCTTGATCTACACCACCGTGTTTCCTTAGTATAGGTCTTTTAACGATAGGCTCTGGTGGTTTTAGCTCCTCACTCATTAATAACCCCTCCCATTGATACTCCGAGTTTTTATAGTTAACGTTGTATTGCTATATAAGGTTTAAAAACCGGTTTCTACTAATTAATTTTATTGGTGATTCCTAGGAGTTGATAAAACGCCTCGTATTAGATGTTTTAATACCTAATAAGATATCTATTGTCGAGTTTGCTGAGGGATTGTCTAAGATAGATGGTATTGATGCAGTAAACGTTACTGTTAAAGAAATTGATGCGGAGACTCAAACGATCATTGTTGTTATCGAGGGAGAGGATATTAGGTTCTCAATGGTTAGTGAGCTTATCGAGAAAATGGGTGGCGTAATACATAGTATTGATCAAGTAGTAGCTGGTAAGAAGCTCATAAACTTGCCGGAAGAAGTTAGTGAAGAGCTCTAATGGATAGTGGGGGTTTTGCGTGGAGACAATAGTAGACTAAGAACTAAGCCATGGTTTACTAGCTTACTTGAACGAATGGATGAGTTTTTCGCCCAAACCCGTATAATCGAAATTAATAGTTTTAAAGCAGTTTTGAAAGAATATATGCGTGAATCCGGGGTTATCAAGTGGTTTCTCATAAAGACAGCTGGTTTAACAACGAAAGTTTATCCATACACGATGGATCCTGTTGATAGAATGAAGCGTGAGATTAGTTTCATGGAGAAGGAAAGCCGGGATATTGTTAAGAAACCACGTATACTTATCAAAGACTGGGTTGGGAAATCTATTATACGCGAATATATTGAGGGTGAGCATTTTAAACCAGATGATCTGAGTGCTTATAAAGATATAGCGTATATAATCGCGTCACTACATAGAGAGGGATATGTACTGGGAGATACTAAGTTCTATAACTTCATACGATCCGATACTGGATACTATATTATTGATGCTGAACAAGCCATTAAAACAAGCGATCCGAGCTATATGTATTGGGATATAATGGTTTTTCTCTTAACCACCACGTATAGTTTGATCGAGAAATACTTTTTTGATGCAGTAAATATTGTAAAAGAATCCTACAATAAGTTTCTACAATCATATTTAGAAGCTGACTATGATCATTCATATAGGGTTTTAAGTATGTATAACAAGTTCAATTATAGAACATTAGCGTACCTGTTATTCCCACTCCCATACAATATATATTATATTAAGGCCATAGAAACACTAATCTAGAATATAGATGATGAATTACTCCCGGAAAGACCTAGGGGGATGAACTAAACATACCCGGCTGAAAAACAATTATGTGAGGCCAGCATTAATTGGATAAATGGTGGATTATAGAAGGCGTTAAACACCCTACCTATATTGGTTTAAAAGAACCACGTAAAACTATCAGTAGTCTTCTATATATTGTGTATGCAT
Organism: uncultured Desulfurococcaceae archaeon; assembly: GCA_964625205.1. Classification (GTDB taxonomy): domain Archaea; phylum Thermoproteota; class Thermoprotei_A; order Sulfolobales; family Desulfurococcaceae; genus CAZVAW01. The sequence goes on along the minus strand of CAZVAW010000007.1, from coordinate 37,184 downwards.
TGGTTATTTTATCCTTATTTATACTTGAATCAATGGATGTTTTACCAATAGGTACTACGCTCTCATTTGTTACATCCTCGGTATTACTAGATGTTATTTTTAAAGTAGTTAGTAAGAAGAAGCTTACCCGTATAGATGCCATGTATATTCGGGGTTTGTTAAAAACACTAGATGGTAAGATAATCAGGTGGAGTATACCCTCACATACAATACCAGTTGTAGGGGTCTTGGATAACGGGGTGAACCTCCTCTTATTCTACGATAATGCACGTGGGCTTGTCATCTTATTGTTTAAACCACTTATATACTACAGAGTACTCTATGGTAAACCACAGGTTAAGTATAAGTGGAAGATAATCGTTAAAGACAGTGAGTTTCGTAAAGGCCTTCTTCAACTAACATATCCACACACGGATATTAGGAGTATAAATTACATTGCAATCGTTAAATCCATATACTTACCAGCAGGTATTGAAAACAATAAACTCCTCAATATAATAAATAATTTTGAGAAATACACAGAGGATATACCAGTAACGGGTGTTTTGAAATGACGTATATATTATTGATAGGTGATACACATATACCAGACCGAGCATATTCTATCCCACATAAACTAGCTAATATCATAGATGAGGGTAAACCATGGGATATAGCGGTATTTACCGGTGATTTCACGGGAGAAGAAGTCTTCGAATGGTTTACAGGACTAGCTAGGAAAACCTACTATGTATCTGGTAACATGGACTATCTACCATTACCCCGTAAACAAGTATTCGAGATAAACAATATACCAGTCGGAGTACATCATGGCGATGGAGTATATCCACGTGGAGACACACGTGGTTTAACACGAATAGCCAACGAGCTAAGGGTAAAATTACTGTTTACGGGCCATACACATTCTTTATTCATTAAACATGGTCTAACCAAAAACCTACTCCTTGTTAATCCAGGCTCATTAACTGGTGTATGGGGTGGTGGAGGGGGTTCAATGAAACCTAGTATGATCGTGCTAGAAGTTAATAATAGTAAGTTCATCTTTAACATCTACGAGTTAGAAGGCGAAAAACTAAACATTACTACGAAGAAAGCCGTGTTTGAAAACAATATCTGGAGACTAACTTAACACTACTCGCTTTCGGGCCTAGCAAATACCATGTTCAAGATAAATATAGCTATCACGATCGCGATCACCGCTATAAGTATAAGCGATATATTCTGGGATATAAACTCAATAACATCGTTTAACGGGCCTTTAGAGCCACCTTGACTCTCAACTACATCGATATCTAATACTACAGTCTTACTCTTATCAAGCATTAAAGTAGTTTCACCAACAACAGTACTTCCGCGAAGAATCTTAACGATAAATACGCCAGGCGGTAAGTAATACTCACTTTTACCTCCAGTATGTTCTAATATAAATGCGGGGTATAGGTATGAAGAATCCTGTATTACAAGTGTAGCTGCGTTCCCCTTGACTATTAAGTGTGAAGAGAAACTAGTCGTGTTTATATAATAGATTTTGTTCTCCGGTATGTTAAAAGGTTCAAAGGGATAGAGATCATATGCGCCTGTATATCCTTTCAATGATACACAACGTATGTTGATCTTACCTGCTTTTATCGTGAAAATAAATGGTGGATTATCAATAGTGTATGTGAAAGACTGGCCTTTCTCATCTCTATACGTTAAAATACATGGAATACCATTAGCTATGGCAACTGATACGTCTTTTATCGACAAGAACTTTAATGAGCCGGATGAGTCAATGAAAGGTATTATCGTCTGCCCATTAATATATACGGGTGTATAAACGGCTTTTATAGGCCCTACTGGTTTAAAATAGGTACAGTCTATAGTTGAGAGTATTAAATATCTCTTCCTAGCTTTATACATGCTCGGCTGAAACTCTGCATCAAAAGCTAATAATAAACCATTATGTACAACCATATAGGAGTTAATGAGATTATTCTTAGATGAAAAACTATAACAGTTTGTTACACCATACCCTTTATCAATAATAAGTAAGTTAAAGTCTGAAACTTCGCTCTTTGGATCTAATCTAGAGAAAACTAGTAATATATATTCAGATTCAGGGCCATTATAGACTCCATAATTCTTATATGTATGAGCGTGGATGAGCGGTAGTAATGCTGATGGGAGCAATTGTTTATTGATTTCTCTTAGTTCTGAATCAAAAGTCTCTATATAAACTGTACGGTCTATTTGGTAAATAACAACTACTATACCATTAACTACTGCCGAGAAAAGTATGTAAGCTGTTGGTGATAATGTGACATTTTCTGCGGGAACTAAGAGATTTTTAAATAAATACTTATAAACCGTATTGTTAAGATCATTGACCACTATAAAACCGTCACTTGTAAACCCAACCGTATATCTAGTTGGGTATTTAAATGTACCAAGATTCAATTTAAAAGAAGGACTGAGAAGCGGAGGATCGATAGAGTACACCTCAATTCTTACATTATAGCCTTTAACCGCAGTTGTAGCAACTACAGCGAACAACATTTTATTAACAACATATACGTTTGACACAGCTCCTTCTCCCATCCGATCACAGCTCAAGCGATATATGTCATAAAGCACATATACTTTCTTATCAGTAAATACTACAATATAATCCTCATATACAAATCCTTTTTCAACAATCTCTCCATTAGATAATACGTTTTCATATACACGGGGGACATCTTTGTCGAGATCATGAACATAAGCTAGCACTGGCCCATATTCGGCATATACCGCCATCGTGTATTTCTCTGTATAGAGAATCCTAAAATTATATTCGTTTAATCCCTCTTTAATCAATGTTCTATTAGCTATTGTACGGCCAAGCGTAGATAATATAACTAGGTAGTAGTTGTAATAAATAGATCTACCGCCAGATACTTTTATCTCTTGTACCCCAATAACATATTTATTTATTAAAGCTACGGATACAAAGCTTATCTTTTTAGTGATCGTTGCTCGTTTTAATACTGAAACTGTTGCCGGGAAAAACTTAGTAGTTCTAAAATCAAATTCCCTGCTTTTCACATAACCTATATTTCCTTTTCCAGCTTTATCTACGTACAAACTAGTTGAGATGGGTAATGTGGGTATCAATGAGAGTGTAAAGAAGAGAATATATAGACTAGCTAAATACTTGTTTAACCTATTGTTGCGTCTTAAGCCTCTCAACATATTTCTTAACCTTGAGTAATGCTCCATCTTTCTCAACCACAACTACTTTATCGCCACGCGATATATCCTCTAGTCCAACCGCCCTCCAATACTCGCCCTCGATCAATACAAAGCCTGTTTTACCGCGAGGTATATCGTCTACTGCTTTACCAATAGCACCTATTATAGTGGTTTTAATCTTTAAAGGTTGTCTACGTACCCTAATAACCTTATATAATATGAATCCAGTGAATAAACCCATACCAACACCTATAGAGACGCCGATCCAGAATAATGTTGCTTGATAAGCTGGAGATATTAGATAGCCCGGATTTAATACTGGGAGCAACGCAATAGCTAGTGCTATTAATAATATGCCTGTAAAACCCAGTATTCCAAAACCAGGTGTAAATATCTCTATAGCTAACGCTACACCACCAATTATTATTAATAACAGGCTTACAAGATTAGTTGAAAAACCAGAACCTAATAGTGTTAATAGGATTAAGCCCAACGCAAGAGGAATTACTGGGTAATGGCCGCTCAATATACCGAATATAAGCATGAGCACACCAATAGTTGCTAAAAGACTATTAATCAAGGGATCACTTATAATCTTAACCACATGAGCTCTAAGACTACCCGAGTACTTAACTATAACGGCATCAGCGGTGTGTAACACATATTCTCTACCAGTATCTAATCTTATAGTCCAACCATCTATTTTATCCAATAGATCGTTTAAATCACGTGCAATAACCTCGATAACATGGTATTTTAAAGCTTTCTCCTCATCCAAGTATAGGTTTTTACGTACAAATAACTCGGCAGCAGTAACGTTTCGACCGCGATCTCTTGCTAACTCTGTTATAATACCCACGATCGGGTTTATGATCTTAGACTCATTTACAGGCTTATACTCGCCCGTGGTAGGATCATAAATAACTGGTTGTGCAGCCCCGATCAATGTGCCAGGCGCCATAGCCGCAACATGTGTAGCCATAAGGAGGAGAGTACCAGCACTCCAAGCACTAGCTCCTAATGGGTATACATATCCTATCACAGGCACGTTACTATTACGTATATCCTTAATTATATCCTCGGTAACATCAAGTATTCCGCCTGGCGTATCCAATATTATAACTAGTGGAGCATCTAGTTTCTCGGCCTCATCTATAGCTTCACTGACTAGTTCCTCGACACCACGGTATATACCACCATTAATATTGATCACTACTACGTAGTTCTGGCTAGAGCTTTGAATAGGGAGGGTATGTGGGACAATTAATGTGAAGATCAAAAACATTATAGTTAGTGAAAAAACCTTAGCCACTTTTCTCACTACCACTCTTTTGTTTAGATAAGGCGGCGGCCAATAAGCTGGTCTCAGCACCCATGGAAGTAGGCGTTATTATAACCATGTTCTTCTCCTTAGCAACCTCCACGAGGGTTTGAAGTTCTCTAAGTCTTAACGCTGCCGGGTGTTCCTCGTAATACTTAGCGGCTTCAGCCATGATCTTTGAAGCTTGTTTCTCACCCTCAGCCTCTATAATACGGGCTCTCCTCCACCTCTCAGCCTCAGCTTGTTTAGCCATTGCCCTCAACATAGACTCGGGGAGTCTAACCTGCTTAAGTGTCACAGCGGTAACCTTAATACCCCATGGATCAGTAACCTCGTCTAGTATTTGCTGGATCTTCTTATTAATCTCCTCACGCCTAGCAAGTAAGTCGTCTAGCTCAACCTGCCCTATAATATCTCTAAGTGTTGTCTGAGCCATCATTAACACCGCGTAGTGGTAGTTCTCGACCTTGGTAACCGCTAGTATTGGGTCAAAGACACGATAATAGACAACGGCGTCGACACCAACTGTTACGTTATCCTTGGTAATTATTTGTTGCTCTGGTACATCAACTGTTGTTATCCTTAGATCCACTTTGATGAAGTTGTCAACAAATGGTATTATAAAGAAGAGGCCGGGGCCTTTAGCGCCAAGTAGTCTACCAAGCCTAAATATTACTGCACGCTCATACTCACGTACTACCTTAATACTCATCGATAATATAATGATCAATATAATGATCAAGAATATTATTCCTGGTAACGCCTCTCCTAACTCTAGATAGATCTCAGGGTACATGAACATTGGAAGCCAATAACCAATCATGTGTATCACACACATTTTTTCAAATATCCATAAATATTTATGAAGTAAATAATACTTGTTGCCTAGAATCTGAGAATAAAATATTAAAGACACATAACACTATTAATCCATGTCTAGAACGGTGATATAAAATGATCTATCAATAACTCCTTATATATGGTGGTTCCCGTTTCTCATACCCTAAGCCAAGCTTCCATACATGATTTCTCCTCTTATGCTCCACATGTTATAAGCCTTGTTAAGGGGTTTAAAATATGAAATACGCGATCACCGCTGAAGGGCTTGAGAAAACATATGTGATTAAAAGAGGTTTGTTGAGAAGGAGAGTTGAGAAAGTAAAAGCATTGCGTGGAGTTAGTTTTAAAGTTCGCAAAGGAGAAGTCTACGGTTTATTAGGACCTAATGGTGCTGGTAAAACTACGACGATCAAGATAATCGCGACACTACTATTACCGGATAAGGGTAGGGCTGAGATACTAGGCTATGACGTTATTAATGAGGCTCAAAAAGTGCGTGAGGTTATAGGCGTATCACTTAGTGTTGAACGTGGGTTTTTCTGGAGACTTACTGGATATGAAAACCTAAAATACTTTGGACTTCTACGTGGTCTTTCCGGCGAGTATCTTGAGAAGAGGATAAATTATGTATTAGAGCTTGTAGGCCTCAAGAAACTAGGTGGTGATCAGAAGTTTTTCGAAGAATTCAGTCTAGGTATGAAGGCTAGACTAAGTATTGCTAGAGCTCTACTTCATGACCCCGAAGTAATAATATTGGATGAGCCTACTCTTGGGCTCGACCCGCCAAGTGCTAGGACTATACGTGAACTTCTTGTTAAACTAGCCCGTGAAGAGGGTAAAACAGTGCTTATAACCTCGCATAACATGTATGAGGTAGAGCAAATATGTGATCGCGTAGCTATTATTAATAAGGGCCGGATCATAGCTGAGGATACAGTGCCTAATCTTAAAAAACTAGTCTCACGTGAAGCCCCAATAGTGGTTGAGGCTTGGAAACCAGGACTAGACTCTGAGAAAATACTTAGTGTTATCCATGAGAAACTAGGAGTTAAAGCTAGTGTTCATGTTGATGAAAAAGGATTTACTCGTGTAAAAGCACTCGTGCCTATTGGTGAAGATGACAAGTATATACACGAGCTGATAACGATCCTACAAAGCCTTGGAGCACGTGTACGCTCGGCCCGTGTCGAGGAACCGAGCTTAGAGGATGTGTTCATCAAGTTAACTGGTGGTGAGGCTTGATGAAATACTTGATGGCTGTTATGAGGGCAAACTTTTACGCATATATTAGAGAGTTGATGAACAATAAAGGATTCATGTTCTTCATGTTATTTTGGCCATATATGATGGCTTTCTTCATGTTTGGCATAGGCTCTATGCTTGGTAGTATTGAGGAGTATAGCGAGAACATGGGTGTAGCAAATCCTATACTCTACATACTAGCATCTAGTAGTATAATGTTATCCAGTATAAGTATAGTTGATAATGTTGCTGGGGAACTATTAAGGCATAAATGGCTAGGAACATTACCCTATATAGTCTCTAGCCCGCCACGCCTAATATTATACGCTATAGCCGGGCCTATCCCATCTACACTACTCTCTAGTTTCGTGAACATAACAGTTATACTACCAGCAGTTATAGCTATAGAAGGCTTGATCGGTGGATTTAAACTCTTTATTGTACTTATGTTGATCTATCTTGGAATGATCCCTTTAATAGGTATAGCTGTCATGGCTGGAGGGTTATCCTTAATTGCTGGCGAAGATTCTAATGTGGCTTCGTTTTTAACGCCGTTCATACTACTAGTCTCTGGCGTGTTTTATCCACAAACTATACTCCCATACATATTGCAGTTGATCGGTAAATGTTTTCCACTAGTATATATTGTAGAGGCGACAAAGATCCTAGCCACCTACAAGTATCCACCCTTTACAATGCTTTATAGCATAATTGGTTTTCTCATAGGATTATCAGTGATCTATAACTTGTTGACAGCACCTGGTGTTGTATGGATTGAGAAAAAGGTTCTTGAGAGGGGTGTTTATGAAGAGTAAAGAGAGATTAAAAGCTATACTATGGCTTCATCTTAAGAGGATTGGTAGGTATAAGTATGGTTTTACGAACATGATATTGGTTGATACAATGTGGTACCTCATATTCCTACTTGGAGCATTAACTTTTGTTCCACGCGAGGAGTATGTGGAGACTGTAGTAATTACTTTTTGGGGCATAGTATTATGGGTTATGCTAAACAATTGGGTATGGCTTATTGGTAATTGGACGTGGTTCGCATTATCCGCTGGCCTTGTCGATGAGCATATAATCCGTGGCGTTAATCCATTAGCGTTTATAGGTGGTAGATTTATAGTAGCTTCGCTTATAACCTTGTTTACAATACCAGTAGTGATAACTATCTTCTCATTACTAGCTGGTATAGCTATTTATGTAGTATATAACCCATTTTATCTAACACTAGGTATAATCTACATGATCATATATGCTACACTATACGCTTTAATACTAGTAGCGATTAGCCTAAGAACATCGGTTCCCGGCGTAATGCTTGATGTAACAACTATATTCCTATATATAGGTGGTGGGCTTGGTGTACCAGTTTATAAAATGCCCCCAGTACTGAGATACGTGGCTTTAGCACTACCCTATACACATGCAGCCGAGATAGTTAGGTATGGTGCTCTCGGGTTAGAACCATATATTGGGTTATACAATGAAGTGTTAATTGGCGGAGCATATGCTTTAGCAATGGCAGCTACAACGTATATAATCGCGTCGCGAGTAATGAGGTATGTAAGGAGATATGGGGCTCGATCAATAGGTATTATGTAGAAAAGAAAGCTTTTACTCCATATAGGCTTTTTCACCAGCAGCAGGCACTACTATAGTGTTATTACGTGGTATTATGATCTTCAATTCAGTGCCTGGCGATATACTTAAAGTGTTAGGTAGATAAATTACTATGCCAGCCCTACCCACCCTAAGTCTAGCCTCAACCCTATCTCCAAGAAACATCGCTATATCAACTTTCCCAACTATCAAATTCTCGTCTTTAACAACTGGTTTTCCACTCTCAACGAGTCTAGCTGTCTCAGGCCTTATAACAACAGCTACTTTCTTAGGCAAGTTCTCAACAGTAGCTACACCAAGCAAATCCATATCCAGGTCAGGTACGTGTACCCTAACATATTCTCCTTCCTTACCAACTAATTCACCGTATAATATATTGCTTCTACCTAGGAAATCGGCTACGAACAAACTATTTGGTTTAAAGTATACCTCGTGTGGAGGCCCATGTTGTATTAATTTACCTTTATTCATAACAGCTATACGGTCACTAATACTCATGGCTTCGACCTGATCATGGGTTACATAGATTGTTGTAATACCTAGTTTCTTTTGAAGCTTCTTGATCTCCTCTCTCATCTCAATACGTAGTTTAGCGTCAAGATTACTTAAAGGCTCATCAAGCAATAGTACGCGAGGCTCTACAACCAATGCTCTAGCCAAGGCTACTCTTTGTTGTTGTCCACCACTAAGCTGTAATGGGTATCTACGTTCAAGGCCTTCGAGCTTAACAAGTTCTAAAGCCCATTTAACTCTTCTCCTAATCTCCTCCTCTGTTAAACCAAGTTCTTTCCTCTTAATCCTTAAACCATAAGCGATATTATCGAATACTGTCATATGAGGCCAAAGTGCATAGTTTTGGAAAACCATTGCAGTGTTACGCTTATATGGCTTAAGAAACGTGACGTCCTCGTCATCAAAATATACACGACCATATTCTGGTACTTCAAACCCGGCTATGATCCTCAACGTTGTCGTTTTACCGCAACCACTAGGCCCTAATAACGTGAATAGTTCTCCAGGCTCTACCTCGAAGGTAACATGATCTACAGCTACTACTTTACCGTACACCTTCGTTACTTTCTCTAAACGTACACGCGTCAATTACTATACACCCCTACCTCAATACTATATCTATTGTATATACACTTTTTTAGGCACCTATGAATGCGTATCTTTGCTTAAATACGAAAACTATGAGTGTTATAGCTAAGAGTTGGAACAATATAAGTAGCACGCCCATCGAAGCAACTATTTGTGCACCATATACTGTTCCACCTGAGAAAACATTCTTCATATAGAATGTCATTGGGGCTTGTGATGGTTTTAACCCACCAATAGTAATACTAGTGCTTACCTCTGTACTAATATATATAAACCCGATTACAGCACCACTAATAATATACGTTACTATGAATGGTAGTACTACGCCAAAGATCACACGCGAGCGTGAGGCGCCAAGATTTAAAGCAGCTTCTTCGAGGGCTTCATGTACTTGCTGGAACCCAGCATATACTGAGCGTACTACAAACGGTAGTTTACGAATACTATAAGCTATGACGAGCACTATACCAGCGTTGAACTCTGGCGATAACGGGCTTATAGGCATAAGTGCGTCATGTAAAGCTTTACCAATAACTGGTATTTGCCCGAAAAACTCTGGGATCGCGGAGAAGAAGTAAACATATCCAAGAGCGATCACTAGTCCTGGGATCGCCAATGGTATTGTAGCAAGTGTATCCATAGTGGAGGTTAAGAACTTTATTTTAGTCCTGCTAACGCTGTAGGCGACCATGATAGCAATAATAGTAGCGATCGCTACAGCTGACAACGAGTATACGAGAGTATTCCTAATATATGTGAATGTATCTGGGTTTTGGAATAAACCGAGAAAATACTTGGGAGTAGCTTTGTCAAAATTTATACTGAAACCATAGGGTGGCATTATATTAAAAGCTAAAAGAACCACTCCAATCTGTGGTAATGCCGTGAAAAATACTAGTGGAAATATAATTAGGTATACTATGATCTTACCCTTCCAGCCAAGCTTATGTTCACGTGGCATCCATCTACCGCCACGGCTTATCATGGCATATGATCTCATGCTAACGTAGCTTCTAATTGCGAGGAAACCCATTACCGCGAGAAATAACAATACTATACCGAGGGCGGCTATCTCAGGAGATACAAAACCAGTTTCTGATGTAAAACTACTATATATTTGGTAACTGATAAGCCATGGATATTGAAAAACAATTGGTGCACCTAGGTCTTCAAGGCTAAAGATAAACACTATTGTAGAGCCAGCAATTATACCGGGTAATGCCAGTGGCAGTGTCACCGTAAAGAATAATCTAAGCCCTTTAGCACCTAGGTTCTCAGCTTGCTCCTCCATACTAGGGTCTACGTTTATGAAGCTAGAGTAGGCGTTTAGATAAACTATTGGGTAGAAAGCCATTATTTGGGCTAACGTTACACCAGCTAACTTATCAATCCAAATAGCATAACCAAATAATGCTTTAGTGATCATCGAGATAGGACCTGCTGGGCTAAAAAGTATTTTAACTACATATGAATTTACAAATGGGGTTACAAATAATGGTACTATAGCTAGTATTCTCAAAAAACCCTTACCGGGGAAATCATAACGAGCTAGTACGAAAGCAACTACTATACCTAATATAGTTGCTACTGTTGTAACTATTGCTGCATTGATCAAACTATTTAGTAGTATACCATAGTTTATACCAGTTACGAGTAATATTTTATCACCTTCGCGTGTAGTGATCATCCTCCATGGTTGCTCCGTTGGAAACAACTTTAACCTAACATACTTGCTTCTTAACAATGGGCTATCTAAATGTGATCGGAAGATCTTGTAAAAGTTTGCATAATATGGTGTTACCTCGAATGCATGGTAAAACATCATCGCAATAGGTATTACTAGAAATACGATAAGTATAGTCAAACCAGCTATGATGAAAACCCACATGATAGGGTCAATCTTGTATGTAGCGGTTTTAAATCTTTTAACCAAGCCCTTGAAACCCGTTGTGTATACATATGCTCCTCCATTACGTGTTTTCTTACCCAATGATAGGTTGCGGATAAAACCAATCAATGGTTTAACGAGAGTATTGTGTAGATAACCAATAATAGCTATTGTCACTAAAGGTAGTAGAGCTATTGCTATAGCCTCTGGTATACCGGGTATAACTATTAACAATACCAATGTAATATATAGGAGGGAAACTATTGTTATAAAAGATAATGAGAAACTAAATACTATTCTATAATAGTCGAAACCAGCTAGGTAAAGCAGTAAACCCCATGCTACACCAGCTATCCATAGATATGTACTTATATTTATTCCAAGGAAATAAACAAACGCGATATATAATCCAAATAAACTAATACCACCGAAAAATACGTCAAACAAACCTATACGTCGAGCTATTGGCAAAAGCTATTCACCGGATTAGTTGATAAGATTTTCTAGATAATTGGTTTTGTTAATTAAATGAGAAATGTTCTTAATAAAAAATTTGGTTTAATGCAGGCAACTTATTTGATCCTACTTCCGGAGATAATAGAACGCCGCAACTATGATTATCAATACTATGATTACTACAGCCGCTATAACGCCAGTCATATCACCACCCGATGGTGAGGTAGTCTTAGTTGTTGTCGTCGTGGTTGTTGGCGTTGTTGTCGTTATCGTTGTGGTAGGAGTACTCGTTTGTGTAGGCGTTGTGGTTGTTGGTGATGTCTGAATCGGCGACGTCTGACTGGGCGTTGTTGTCTCCGATGTTGTCGTCGTTGTGGATGTAGTTGCTGTTGTCGTTGTCTGCGGACTTACGGTAAATATCGACGTTATAGGAGTAGCAGTCTCTGTTACAGTTTTCTCACCATTAAGTATAGCCATTAACTCATTATAAACGGCGGCATATTTAGCACGAGCGCCTTCCTCCCACTCGTTAACCAGTTGTTGGTTTATTTCAGACTCTGTTATCTTATCATTAATCTTCATAGCATACTCCAGCGTAAACGTCACTTCTTGACCGGTCAGTGGATCCTGGAATGGGAATGGATCCGTTAATTTCCACAATAGGTAATTATAGGTGTTTTCATCGATCTGGCCGCTTAAATAAGCTTGTACTATAGCAGCCCATACATTCTGTAGATCATCGTGTATGTTTACAAGTGTTGCTTTAAAGTACCATTGCATAGCCCTCTCGGTTATACCAGATAATGTCTCATTAAACAATATTATACCAGCTGAAGTAGCTGTTTCAAAAGCTTGTTTTAGATCCTGTCTTTGTTGTCCAACGTCAGTATCAAATACTCTTTCATTTATAGGTAGACGGTTAATATCAGTATCAAGCCATACTTGTTGACCACCATACTCGCTTAAAACCCATGCAACGAATGCAGCGGCGTGGATCGGGTATTGCGTATCTTTAATAATGGCTATCGGGTCAGCATTAACGATACTCTCATTCTCTGGGATAATGTATTCACAATTTGGGTTTTGATGCATGGCCGTATAACCGTAGAAGTCGATAGTTATACCAACAGCAATGTCTCCACGTGTAACAGCGTCGCGTACAGCACTACTAGCATCATAGATCTTAGCGTTGGCTGCGAGCATCGTTAACGCTCTCCAACCATTCTCCCAACCATAAGCTTGTAAGATGATCTCGTACATTCTAGTATTACTAGTGCTTTTCAACGGATCAGCGATACCGACAAGCGGAACATCTGGTAGATACTGGCCATACTCTGGTCTCGTTAAATCAATCCATCTATGAGGCATTGGGAGGCCATACTGGTTTAAAATATCATGGTTAATAGTGAAACCAAAGCTACTAATAGCCGCGCCAATCCAATGTACATAACCGTCGGAACCAACCTTGTATGTTTCAGCACCAGCTATTCTCTCTGGGATCTTCTGCATCTCATATAATACAGCGTTGAACTCTGGATGAGTATTGTTGTCGAGAGGCATAACATAGCCTTTCTCATCGATAAAATTGAATAATGTTGGGCCACCACCCCATGCCACATCAATACCTCCTCTACTCAAGTAGTAGTCCCATAGCTCTGGACCTACAAGTAATGCTCTAATATCCTCAATACCGAGTTCCTGTGCTACTGGACTGTTTAGAAAGGCTTCTTTAGCTTTAGTGATAATTGTTGCTTCGTGCCTAGTTATGATCGTTAACTTAACACCCTGTAATGGCTCTCCTCTCTGTTGAGCTAGTTGTTTAAGATACTCTAACCACGGGAACGGCTCGGTGCCAGTCCATGGCCACCCGTGTCTTGTCACTGTTAATGCATGTGCAAGTGGCTGTATAGTTGTTAATAAAAAGAATAATAAGATAATATATGGTAATAATCTCAAATTATATCCCTCGACCGTGTTTGTCTATGACAGACATAGATATATCTTAAGCATTTAAATAGGGTTACCCATATAAATTATTGGCTAACATGTTACCCTATATAATACTGTTTAATTATTTAAACGATGTATGCTCTCCGGGTATTTAAAAAGGTTTCAAAAAATCAATTTTATAAATGACCTAGTATATATTGGGTTAGTGGTGGATAATATGAACCGATCCCTAGCGTTAATGATCACATTACTATTAGCGATATCGATCATACCGGGAATAACCAGCGCCTTATATACTCCGAAGAACATGGTTAACGACAAGATCGTTTTAGCAGTAGACCTAGCACACGGTGAAAGCGATAAATATCTGGGATATATACAAGGCAACATTACATGGGTTGAGTGGAGAAACATAACATCGCCAATAACTCCCGATGTCCTAGAAGATGTTGATGTACTAATCCTTGGCCAACCAACTACAAGCTTGTCTCCAGACGAAATGATGGCTATTCAAGACTGGCTATGGAAAGGTAACAAAGTATTATGGGTTGCCGGTGACAGCGACTATGGTGGCGGCCCAACTAGCCAAGAAGCTTGTAACGACTTATTAGCATACATTGGTGCAAAACTAAGACTTGAACTAGCAGCTGTATACGATGATATCCATAATGCCCAAAGATCCTACCGTGTATTAACACGCGTTATGCCAGACAATATCACAGACTTATACACCTATATAATCTCCGAAAACATCACCAAACCAATACTCATGCATGGCCCAGATGCTGTTATTTGGGTTGATGAAAACGGCGTATATCATGACCCAGTTAATGAGACGTTCCCTGGCTTAATTAGGATTGTTTGGAGCTATAACACATCATATATTGGTGACAATAACTCGCCGCCACCACTAGTATATGATTTATTAAACTATGGACAAGGCACGGGTAACCATACATTTGTAATGGTAGCAGCAGAGTATCATGAGGATTGGAATAACTTAATCGTAGTTAGTGGTGAGTCACCATATGGTGACTATGAACCAATGTATTCATGGGAATACTACAACGTATCACTAGATGGTCCACAATTCATCAAAAACATGATCAGATGGTTTGAAACAATTATTAAGGAGAAATGGGTTACACCACCGCAGTACGTATTAGTAGGTCAATTAACCGATCCGGAGGGCGATGACAACGGTACTGGCAACATTACTTATCCGACAAATGAAGTGTTTCAGCCTGGCGTATTTGACCTATTGAAGTTCGCAGTATATGAGGATGCTAACAACATCTACTTCAAAGTAACTGTTAAGAACCTTGGAGACAATCCATGGAGCGGGCCTAACAACTTTAGTCTACAAAACATCCAGATCTACATATTAACAACTGATGACTCACTATCAAAGAACTATACAACATTCGGCCTCAATGTATGGGTATATCCAGGTTGGAACTATGCTATACTAATGGTTCCTGGATGGGAAGACAATGGACAACCAGCTCCACAGGGCCAGTTGTCAGCGATATATGACGCTACTGGTAAAGTATTAGCTATTGAATCATTGAATGCTACATTCGATGTATACGTTGATCCAGACGAGAACAACACAATAACTGCTCGTGTTGATAAATCGTTATTAACTGATCTAGGAAATATTGACTCATGGACTTTTGCAGTAGCAGTAGCTGGCTACGATGAACATCAACCATTAAAAGTCAGACCAGTAGTAGCTGGTAATGCTACTGAGCAGAACTTTGGAGGCGGTGATGAAGCAGCTGTAGATGCTGGTGTACAGCCTTACGTCATAGACCTATTAGCTCCAACAGCCCAGGATCAATACAATATGTTGACAAGCTATAACGTTGAGAACAGAACATTAGCTGTTGTAGGAGGCTTAGTACTGGGTACTGGTCAGTTAAAGACACCACCAGCTGGTTGGATTCCACCAGGTTGGACTCCACCAACAAACACTACAACACCACCAACCACTACGACCCC
>CAZVAW010000007.1:0-21443 GCA_964625205.1 uncultured Desulfurococcaceae archaeon | reverse complement strand
ACTACAACGCCAACTACAACATCACCAACTACATCGCCGACCAAGCCAAAGACTACGACTACACCAACTAAGACTACAACGCCAGCTGGCGGCGTATCAGGTACGTTAATTGCTGTAATCGTAATTGTTGTGATAATCATTATTGTAATAATAGCTTGGTTGTTGAAGAAGAAGTAAGGGTTTTTGAGGAAAACCCCTAAAGTTTTTTAATCTGATACTTCTCCTACTTTTTCCTCATAATAACTATTGCCGTAACTACTATTATTAGTAATATTATGACAGCAACATACACACCAGTATAATCGGCTTCCTCAACTTGTGTTGTTTTCTTACTCGTTGTCGGCGTACTTGTGGTTGTTGGTGTTGACGTCGGTGACGTAGTTGAAGGTGAGGTAATAGTATTCATTGGTGATGTTGTATTCGCTGGTGTTGTTGAAGAGGAAGTTGTAGTATTTATGGTTGTTGTTGTAGTTGTTGTGGTTGGTGACACTGATAAAGTCCTTATAGGTGTTTGGGTAGGCGATATACCCATTGGATACAATGTCACCTCGTACCATACCGTTATAGTATTGTTAGCGTAATCCATGACGGTTATCTTTAAAGTAATTGTCTTAGGCTCTGTACCAGTGTATCCTGTGAGTTCTACCACATATGTTGTTGGATTAACCATACGGATATTTACTGGGAATTCCTGGTTACTGTAAATAATAGTTGCTTCTACATCTCTTATACCCCATTCATCATCTTCTATATCGAAGTAGAGCTTGTTGGTTCTGCCAAGTGTTGGTGTTGATGGTATACTCATCTTATACTCTATGCGTGGCAATTTATTATCCTCCATATTGTATACCACGATAGTTAACTCGCTGTCTCTAGGCAGATCGATCCTTATAGCTATGAATAAGAAGTTGTCAACCAATAAATAGTCTTTAACAACGGCATAAGCACCATTACTACCCTCTACATATACGCCCTTATACTCGCCTCTCCACGGTAATGCTAACACTATAGTGTTAGATACGTTTAGTATCCCATTCATTAGATCAAATGTATATGCGTGTTTAGTAAACCAGTATTTACAGCTCCAATATGGTGCTAGGTTAAAGATAGAGTTCCATACGCTATCTTTAGAGTAGTTTTTAAACCCTATGAAGCTTGGTGGGGCGTATGGGAATGTCATGTTAAGATTAGTAAGGTTTAACACTATATACTGAAAACCATTATATGTCCCCGTGGTATGTGCGAAAGTAGTAGTTGTTACAAAGTATGTGGTAGTGTTAGTCCTAATACTATGGTATAACACGTATTGGTCACGATGAATATGGCCGGCAAATACAATGGATACATTATAGTCTTCACATAATTTTAAAAAGTAGCGAACCATACTAAGATTGGCTCCCCAGTAATAGCTAAGCGGACTATTAGGGTTTTCACGTGGATTCGCATAAAATATTGAGGCGTTATAATATAGGTTTAACTCGCCCTGCCAATAAAAGACTGGATGATGCATTTGTATTATCTTAATAGGTATGTTACGGTACTTCTCAAGTAATTCCTGGACAGCTTTGATTTGAGGCCAGTCCGGATAACCTCTTTCACCATCAGTATTGATCGCGATCAATAATATTTTACCCCCTATTAGCCGATACCATGTAGTCGGCCCATAATACCTAGTAAACTCGCTATTAGGCCAGTCATGGTTACCAGGGTTTAGAAACACTGGGTAATCGTATAAGAACATGTAGCGGAAAGCACGTGCAGCAATATATTGTGAACTAGCCGCAGTATCTGCTTCATCACCAGTATTTATAACTATATCTGGCTTCAATAGATTAACCAGTATTAATCCAGCAACTCTCTTCCTATCACCAGCGAATACGTCTGGATAACCAGTTCCAAAATGTAGATCACTTATATGGGCTATCTTTAACACGTCATTTAAACCAGTTATAACCCATACACTTCTCTCAACCCTATAAGTAACCTTACCAGTAAGCACTAGATCGTAGAGACCGGGCTTGACATCACTTGGTATAGTAATATTGTATGTTGTATTATCTATACAAGTTACTGTAACCGTATAATTATAGAGATGAAGCTCATCATTCTCAAGCGCAACACGGTAGATATAGCCAGAAGTAATACCAGTTGTGGCATAACTAGATTTCAACACTACTGTAAAGTTCTCGCCGGGGAATACAACAGCAGGTGCGCCAGGCCCTATGTTAGCCGCTGGGTTTTCCTCTACGAAACTAGTATAGCCTGGTAGCTCTGGCGCTTCTTCAGCATATACTAGTGCTAAGCCGTTGAAATAACTAAATAATATAACAGCGAGTAAGGCTAACCCAATAAACACTAGCTTCTTACTCAATCTCATCAACCACCATAAACGATACTAAACCATAATATAGTGGCTGTTATCCTAATAAATTATTTAAGAATAAACGGTGGATAATTGGGGATGCATAGTTATAGGAGACGAGGTTTTCAACACGAGAGAGACCTTGCCCGGAAACTATGGGATCATGGATTCGCTGTTATGAGAGCACCAGCTAGTGGTTCTAAAGCAAAGTATACCAAGTACCCAGACCTAGTAGCTATAATGGATCGCCACATATTCGCTTTCGAGGTGAAAACAGTTTATCGTGAGAAAACAATCTATATATCAGCAGTACAAGTTGAGAAACTCCGAGAATTCATAAAGAGAGCTGGAGGCCAAGGATACATAGCCGTTAAAGTAATTGGTGAGTCTCGCTGGAGATTCATACCACTAAATCAACTCGAAGAAACAACTGGTGGGAACTATAAGGTTCCGAAAGAACTAATAGATAAGGGTTTGAGAATAAGAGATCTAGTCTCTATGGTTAAGGGTGATCGTAGGATAACGGAATATATGGGTAATAAAAATAGTTAGGAATTCAGCACTTTACTTCTTTCTCCTCAGTAGTTGGCTTGTTAGGTATTGTGCATATGAAGTAAGCGTCTTCATTACCAATATTCTCATAGTCATGCTCAACGTTAGGTGGTATGTATATGAAGCATCCTTCACGTACCTCATACGATTTACTACCAATTCCTATACGCATAACGCCTTTCAAGACAAATATCTCGTGCTCCCATGGATGCTTATGCCTATTGATAACACCACCTTTACCAAGCCTGAAAACCCTCATAGAATATAGTTTAGCACCATCACGCTCGGCTATAAGCCAACGTATATAGACTTCCCTTCCGAATTTCTCGCCAAGCTCCCTCTCAGGAACCTCTGTGTAATGACCGATTTTCTCACCACAAGGGCCTTTCTCCATAATCCATCCCTCAAGGAGACACTAGTGTATATTGATCAAGTGTTTGTATAAATATTCTTTATCGTTGTTTACTAGGTTATCCTAGATAGTAATCGTATAAGTTGATCATCTCCACATTTACTTCTCTATCGAAAAACGCTATCATCGTATAACCTTTATAGCCGGGGCCCAGGCAGACAATGTTATCCATAATACATGGTCTACGGCATTTCCCATATACTATCAGCCTAGGCCTTATATTATCAATGATATAATCTATAGACTCTACTCCATAGTTTCCACCACATATGTACTTGTATCCGGGGTAGAAGCTTGCTAAGACATCTATAGGTTTTTGATCCACTTGTTTAGCGTTCTCCACGGCTTGTCTAACATTGCATCCAACCCCATATACCTTGGCAAAGCCAGTATCATACACTCTTGCTTCTACAAGCCCACCTAATTTCTTGAGAGTAGTAGCGATCGATGCATTGTCATAGTTGCCGGTAACGCCGATTAAGCGTAAGCCCGGGAGATTGGCGAGATCCAATATTATGTTGGGAGACAAGGTATTACCTAATAAGAACAAGTAATCAATACTGTTCTCAACAAGATATAAACGTAGGAGTGAGGCAATATTTTCTCTACCCATAAGTTGTGAAATAAAAGCTATACGGCTCAATTCTTCATTAACACCTATTTACAAAGGTTTAATGAATGTTTTCTCCTCTTTAACACCCACAAGTACACGATATGTATCATCAACACTATTATACTGTAGTAGGCCACGGACAATAGCTTTTCCACCCTCATAGAAGAGAGGCATGTAGAGAGCTTCAAAAGACAATACATACTCTAGATCACCGCGGGGATTCGCCCCATCTAAGTATCTCCAACTCTCTATAACACCCATAGTAGGGTAGTTCAATGCTTCAAAACCACCAGTAAACAAGGCCTCAGCCTTGACCACGCCTATTGTTTCCCATGAAGACATATTATCTAATAATTTGAAAATACCGTCATTATAGATAAACGAGTATTCACGGCCATGATAAATCCCGCGTCTCCATCTCCTATAAAACCTAGAGACCTCCCTAGGAGATAACCCAGTAGCCCTACTTACCCTCACACACCACGCGCGAAGCTTCTCCTCATTAAATCCCCTAAAGATACTGGGATTTTCCACGATGAACTCTATGACATCGACTGAATTCTTCAACCCATACACGATCAAGTCAATATCACTAACTCTAACATTATGTATATTCGGGAGAATAGAGCCAGTAACTCCAACACCACTACTAAACCTAGACTCATCTATCAGTTTAACCACTAGGTACTCTAGCTCATCGCCTGGCCTATTCATGATCTCGTATAGCCTATCAATAGGGTTCAACACTTTCTCTACCTCTGAAACGGGGATAACTGGTGTCTCACCACCATAGAATGGTACATGGGTTTTCCAAGGCGTAGAACCATGTACTTCCTCGACCATATAGTATTTAACGATCCTATCATAGCAAATATATTGATCACACCATAGAGTCTTTTGTTCAACGGGACAGTACTTTACATAACCAACAATATACCCCGTCGAGTGATAATTACCCACGACAACGGCGTAGCATTTATTTCGTAGCCTAAGATAGTAGTGATCTAAGGCCTTGATCAACTATGTTCCACCAAACGCTTAACCCTACCACGATCACCTATAACCCAATACTCTCCATCCTCGCGTTTCTCAAGCTTAAAAATAGGTGGTTCACGTTTAACTCTCTCCAAGATCTCCCTGGCCGCGTTAAAAGCAGATTCACGGTTACGGCTGGCCACAATAATATACACGGTTGGATCACCCGGCTTTAACTGGCCAACCCTATGATAGATCCTAACGGCTAATAACCCGTGTTTCTCAAATTCCTCCCGAGCTATTTTCTCAAGACTCCGCGATACATAGGGTTCATACACGCTATACTCAAGTTCATAAACTTTCCTACCATCCACTAAGCCCTTAACATATCCTATGAATGAAACAATAGCGCCGCCACCCTCATTGGCAGTCTCTCTCATGATCTCTTTTATCTCCTTATCAATATCGATCTCCCCGGTTAAAACACCTGTTTTAATCCTCAAACCTAACCACCCGAAGCCGGAGGTATAAAAGCTACTTCATCCCCGTCTTTCAACATGTAATTACTATTTACTTTCTCACCATTAACTAAAACCAATGGTTTAACCGTTTCAAACAATCTATGGAGACCCGGGTATTTTTCGACAACCCTATTGATTAAGTCGGATAAACTAGTTTTACTGGGTAGTTCAAGGGTTGTCTCCGGGCCAGCTACGTCACTATATAGTGAGAAAAATTTTATCTTGACAATAGGCATTAATACCGCCCACTAGTAGTTAACTATGTTATAACTGATGCCTAGTAATAGATTATAACGTTATAGCTGTAATAGAGTGTTTAGGGGCTAAGTCGTGGTTGTCATTGTATTCGATATTGATGGTGTATTGATCGATAGTTATCGTGGTGTAGAAGTATTTTATAAACGAGACCTACCAAGAATAACTGGGATCGATCCTCACTATAGTGACTACCTATTATATCTTGAGATGATCGGGGAAACCATTGGCTGGTTACGCGAGGATTGGTGGTTTAAGTATATCCCAGGCCTCGACGAGGAGTTATACGATAAATTGATCACAAGATATTGGGAGAGAAGAATAGAGTATCAAACAACAACACCTGGAGCTAAACCAGTACTATCGATGCTTAAGAAAGCTGGTGTTAAACTATATAGTGTTAGTTACCGAGACGATATCTATGGGTTGAAAAAGTATAGGATCATGCTTGAGGGTTTAGACAAGTATTTTAAGGAAATAATCGTAGCTGGTGAAGACGTATCTTCTCGTATAGATGGGTTGAGGCTAGTAATGAATAGAGAGGCAGATGACAGAGTAATATATGTTGATGATAAACCATTAAACCTCTGCGAAATAATGCGGGGATTAAGCGATAAAATTATACTAGTACATTATAGTTTTAAATACGATAAATACGAATTCCCATGGTTAAATCCTGGCCAATTATTTACTTCAATAAATAACTTATATGAATTATATAAAATGATCAATGAGGAATTAATGCATTTTCATAAACTAAAGTAATACCTAAAATCATAGATATGGGTGTGGGTTAGAAAGAGACGAATAATAACATAGTTTTCCGGCATCAAATGAACTGTATTATCTAATGCTTTCCCTGACCCTGTTTTCTGGATCGCTTTTATGCCTCCATAATCCTCTACCGTAACTTATAACGATAATGCCTAATGCATCGATCAATTGATCGCTTATCAAAACCTCGTCTAAATATGGGTTTATAACTAGTCTTGTTTCAACATCCTCGACATACTTGTTATCTAATACTAAGTTTACCCTCGCTTTTTCCTTAATAATATAAATTTGTGTTAAACCGCCAGCTGTATATGCTTCTTCAAGTATAAACTCTGTAGGCGGCCATATGTTCAGTTCTTTAGCTAATTCCACGGGCATGGCTAGCTCTGGTCCTTCGGACTCGTATCCGGAATTAACTAATGCTTTAGTAGTTATACAGTTATCTCTAATACATATACGGAGCTTAACTCTAACACCCATTTACTCAACCCTCTTATAAACCCCAAGTCTACGTACTCTTCGAAATACGCCCATTCTTCTCCTATAGGTTTTCCTTAGAATTTTTGAACGCTCCAATATTTAACGCCCTCACATATAATTGTTTATCAAAACAGTGTATTATTCTCTTTGCATATAAATGGTTTAATTCCTTGTAGCGGTTCTGGGTAGGGGTAAATTAATATTTTTGAACCAATATTCTCAATTAACTGGTCTATAAGACAATGATGTGGTGTATATGCTTTGGCTGAGGAAATAGATAATATAAAGGCATTGTTTAACCCACGTAGTATAGCTGTTATAGGTGCTAGTAGACATCCTGGTAAAATCGGGCATGACTTGTTGAAAAACATTATAGAATATGGTTATAAGGGCAAGATCTACCCAATAAACCCACGAGCCGATGAGATCCTAGGACTTAAAGCTTATCCGTCGATAAAAGATGTGCCGGATGAGGTTGATGTAGCGATAATAGTTATACCGGCCCAATACGTGCTTGAAGCGGCCGAGGAATGTGGTGAGAAAGGCGTTAAAGTTCTCGTAGTGATCGCTTCAGGTTTCGCAGAGGTCGGTAATGAGGAGGCTGAGAAAAAGTTAGTCGAGATCGCTAGAAAATATGGTATGAGGGTTCTCGGCCCAAACATCTTCGGATACGCATACACCCCGATCAGGTTAAACGCTACCTTCGGCCCACGCGATGTATTAGAGGGCCCAATAGCGTTTATATCGCAAAGCGGTGCTCTCGGTATAGCGTTGATGGGCTGGACTATTATGGAGGAGATCGGTTTATCGGCATTAGTTAGTATGGGTAACATGGCTGATATAGACGTTATAGATGTGTCAAAGTATTTGGCCGACGACCCATATACACGGGTTATAACGATATATCTTGAGGGCCTTAAACCCGGTACTGGTAAAAGGTTTATTGAGGAGATGAAGAAAGTCACGCGTAAAAAACCAGTAATAGTGATCAAGGCCGGCCGCACCCAGAGGGGGATGTCAGCAGTGGCTAGCCACACGGGTAGTTTAGCTGGCACGGATCAAGTATATAATGCTGCGTTTAAACAAGCTGGTATCATAAGAGCATATACTGTTGAGGAGATGTTTGATTGGGCTCGAGCCTTTGCTACACAACCAATACCACGTGGTGGTAGAACAATTATTATAACTAATGGTGGTGGAGTTGGAGTACTAGCTACTGATGCGGCGGAGATAAACAATGTACCACTTATAGAGCCTAGTTGTGAGCTTAGAGACGAGTTCCGTAAAGCAATGCCATGGTTTGGTAGTCCACGTAACCCAGTAGATTTAACAGGACAAGCTGGCGTAGACAATTATGTTAAAGCGCTTGAAATAGCATTTAACTCCGAGGAAATAGATAATATCGTGTTACTATATTGTAGAACGGCTATACTGGATCCACGTGAACTAGCTAAAGCGGTTATAGAGGAGTATGAGAAACACCGTGATAAAGGCAAACCATTAGTAGCTGGTTTCGTAGGTGGAATAGATACTCTAGAAGCAATTAAAATGCTGAATAGAGCTGGTATACCAGCTTATCCAAGCCCAGAGAGAGCGGTCACTAGTCTTGCTAAAATGATCGATTATAAGAGATACCTTGATAAGATCAAGTAATCGTTTTACAACCGTTAACTTCTTAAATTTCTCATCCCAATACTAGCCGCTTCAGTAGTACTACTAATAGGTATTTCCCCCGTGATGAATCATCTTATATTATTTTAACCTACATATACTCATATAGGCTTATAGATAAATTTTTATTTACTTTGAATATATTTAAATTGTAAGCGAAAATGTATATTTGTTCGATGTTTTTGTAACAAAGCGAATGAGGCGATAAAATGGTTTACGGCATAATAGATCTCTTAGGATTTATAGGTTTACCACGTGTGGCTGCGGTTGCATTAGCTATTCTACTATATGAGCAGAAGGGGCTAACTCTATCAGAGCTTGTACGTAGAACTGGTTATGCTAAAAGCCATTTATCAACCTACTTAAAAACACTTGCAGCTAATGGTCTTGTTGAATGCATATATAGTGGTAGGAGAGTAGTTTATCGTGCACGAAAACAAGGAGTTATCAAGTTATTAAAGAATCACTTAGAATCACTAAAGCATAGGATCGATTATGCTTCTAAAACACTACATGATTACGAATTAAGCACACTATTAAGCGGTTTATCTGAGAAAATATCCCAAATAATAAAGGATTTAGAGGAGAACCACAATGTATAAACCAATTAGTGTCTTAGAAGAAAACCCTCTACATGTCATCATAGTATATAGCGATAGTTTACCAAGTGATTTCTTTAAAAAACTAAGTACTTTCATAATGTTACAAGCAACGCGTAGTAGAAAACGTAGAGTAGTACTGCACGTGTTCACTAATCGTGAAAACCCATTATATCTTGAGGATCTAAGAGATCTGATCCAAAATAATGTAGCATTAACTATAACGACAAGACACTATAGGCTGGAAAAGAAACTAGTTGAGGAACTACTAGGTTGTCTTAAGGAGAAAAACGAGGAATTCTACATATTTATCGAAGAAACAACTAGAAAACTAGTTGAGCCATTAGAGGTAGGAGAGCCAGAGATAATAAAAACTATTGAGGGCTGAGAATAATGGGTAGATATGAGATCGTTTTAACAACTGATAGGACAATGATGAGTAATCACCATGGTAAAGAATTCCTAGGATTCCTAGCAACAGCACCAGCTTATAAAATCCCTGAGAGACTATGGATGTGGTTAGCGGCTCCCAGGGTTAAAGTGGATAGTGAGGGTCGGCCACGTGAAGCATCATATGGTATGAGGAAGGTTGAGGCTAAACTAGTAGAGGCTGGGTTTAAAGCAGCTATAATAGATCCTGATCACCTGCATAAACACCTTGACACAATGAAGGTACTAATGCTTGGCCATCACGACTACTTCGCATATGGCCCACCTAGTAGTGAGTGGTGGAGTATAACTGGTAGAGAACCGGTTAATAGGAAGAGTTTTATCAAGTTAATGGAAAGCCCCGTTGTTAGAAAAGCTAAGGAGAAAGGCGTTAAGATCATAGCTGGTGGACCAGCTGCTTGGCAATGGCTTTGGGAGCTCGAGTTATGGAGGAAATGGGGTGTTGATACAGTTATTGATGGTGAGGTTGAAAGAGTGATCGTTGATATTGTCGAGAAAGCATTGGCGGGCGAGGATCTACCGCAATATATTTATGTAGGTCCTCAAGACTCGCCTAGTATCGATGAAATACCGGTGATCAAGGGCGCGAGCGTTAATGGGCTTGTAGAGATCATGAGGGGTTGTCCACGTGGATGTAAATTCTGTAGCGTAACGTTGAGGCCGCTACGCTTTATACCGATCGAGAAGATCGTCGAAGAGGTAAGAGTTAATCTTAGAGCTGGAATAGATGGTGCTATTCTACATAGTGAGGATGTACTCCTATATGGTGCTGAAGGTGTAAAGGTAAAGCCGGACCCGATCTTAAAGTTGCATGAGGCTGTTTTAAAGGAGATAGGCGAGACCGGTAGCTTAGCTTGGAGTCATGCTAGTTTAGCAGCTATAAAATATGCGGAGGAGAACTATAAACTGGTAAGCAAGCTTATGCAGGACATGATACTAACTGGTAAAAGGGACTATATGGGTGTTGAGGTAGGTATTGAGACGGGTAGCCCAGAGCTAGCTAAGAAGATCATGTATGCTAAATCAGCCCCATATCCGCCAGACCAGTGGCCCGATATTGTTGAAGAGGCTTTCAAGATCATGCATGAAAACCGTATAATACCAGCCGCTACACTGATCCTCGGCCTACCCGAGGAAACGCCGGATGATGTTGTTAAAACAGCGGAGTTACTCGATAGGCTTAAACCATATAGAAGCGTTATCGTCCCAATGTTCTTTGTACCAATGGGTGCGTTAAAGAAGAATACATGGTTCTTAAGAGATCATTTAAAGCCGGAGCATATAGATGTGTTGATTAAATGCTTCTACCACACGGTATATTGGGCTGAGGATATAATGAGTAAGTTCTACTTAACCAATTTATCTCTAGCACCTATCCGTTGGCTACTTAAACTCTTCCTATGGATCACTAAACGGGATGCTGCAAGAGTTATTAAGCGTATTAAGCGTATGGAGTATAAGTTAAGGAAATAACCTTCTACAATAATTTTCTACTCAGTAATACTTAATAAGGACACTGCTATTGAATAACCTAAAGTATAGGGGTTTTTCAGTGGTGGGTGTTTTTGAACACAATATACATTACTACGCCAATATATTATCCAAACGCACCACCACATATCGGCCATGCATATACTACTGTATACGCTGATGTACTCGCTAGGTATCATCGGTTAATCGGTAATGATGTATTCTTTATGACTGGAAACGATGAACATGGGCTTAAACTACAACGTGTTGCTGAAGAAAAAGGTGTCGAGCCTAAGAAATTCGTGGATGAAATGGCCGAACTCTACAAGAACTACTGGAGATCACTGGATATAAGCTATGATTACTTCATAAGAACAACCGATGAACATCATGAGAAAGTAGTTAAACATGCTATTGAGAAAATATATCGTAACGGCTTAATATACAAGGCTAGTTATTCTGGATGGTATTGTGTAAGTTGTGAAAGATTCTATACCGAGAAAGAATATGTAGTGGTGGATGATAAGCCTTATTGTCCAATACATAATAAGCCATTGGAATGGCTTGAAGAGGAGACATATTATTTTAAACTAAGCGAGTTTCAAGACTATATCATAGACCTACTTAGTAACAAGGATATTGTCTATCCTAGACAGTACGCGGTTGAAGTACTTAATAGGGTTAAGGAAGAGGGTTTAAAAGATATATCAATAGCTAGGCCCAAGGATCGCGTCTGGTGGGGTATCGAGTTACCATTTGATAAAAACTATACTGTATACGTATGGTTTGACGCGCTTTTAAACTATGTTAGTGGAATAGGTTATTTGAGAGACAATAACCAGTTTGAAAAGTACTGGGAAAACGTACACCACGTTATAGGTAAGGATATACTATGGTTTCATACAGTTGTTTGGTTCTCAGTACTGAAAGCACTCGATATTAAGCCTCCAAAGAAACTAATAGTGCATGCTTTCCTAATTAACCGTGGATTGAAAATAGGTAAGTCAGCTGGCAACGTAATAGCTATCGAGGATCTACTTGATAGATATAATGGTAGTGATGGAGCCCGATATATTCTAATGAGAGTATTTAATCTCGGTAAAGATGTTGAAGTATCAACCGAGTTATTCGACTCGATCTACAACTCTGAATTAGCAGACACTTATGGTAACTTGATCAGGAGAATAGGAGTATTATCGATTAAGAAGAGTAAAGGAATAATATATAAGAGGAGTTTAGAGTCGGAGCTTGAGAAAAAGATTGAAGAGACCATAGACAAGTATTTAAAGGCGATGGAGAACTACGAGGTATCACAAGCTATTAATGCTGCAATGGATTTAGCACGTGAAGCTAATGCTTACACCAATAAGGTTAAACCTTGGGAGAAAAAACACCCAGACCGAGACCTTTACAATTTATTAGAAGCGATTAGGGTTACGACAATCTTATTACATCCAGTAATACCACGTGCAACTAATAAGGTTAGCAAGAGTATCGGGTTTGAAATAATTAATCCATTAAAGATAGAAATTGGTGGTATTGAGAGATATAATGTCGTAGATGCCCCTATTTTATTCCGTAAAGTTAAACAGTAATAACCTTCTATTCTTTAAACAGCTATTTAAATATCTAATGAGGGAAGAGAATGTTATTTAATATATATTTTTAATCAACTGCTAAACTTATAAAGGAATAAACGTCTCATTTAAATTAGAGAGATAAATTATTATTTCAATGGTGTAAGTCTTGTCTAATGGTAAATACAGAGTATTATTCATAGATACTAGTGAGAAAAAACACTGGATAGAAGAATATAGTTATAGTGATGTAATAGGGCCCATCGAACTAGGTGTTAAACTTCACCTTGATAGGTTTATGACTTGGAAAAAACCAGTATATAGTCCTGACAACGCATTAGTAATAGGTACTGGTTTACTCGCCGGCTCTAAACTATATGGTGTCCACCGGTTCACAGTAGTATTTAAAAGCCCACTAACCCGGGGATTACATGTAGCATCTATGGGTGGAGCTGCTTATCAGTTCCGTGTAAACCTAGACGCCATGGTTATCATAGGTAAGTCTGAGAACCCATTAATCATAAAAGTATTTGACGAGGGAGATGGTAAACCCGTTGTCGAATACCATGAGATAAGCGAGGGCGAACTACTTAGTATATGGCGTGAATACGAGGGCGAGAGAGGAGTATATGCTCTCCAGAAATACCTTAGTAAAAAATACTCTAAATTCTACGAAGAATACGATGGAAGATCATTACTAGTGGGGCCTGCTGCGAAAAATACCAGCTTAGGCGCAATAGCCTCTATAACACTGCATAAGGGAGAGATCGACTGGGGTAGCGAGGATTTCGCAGCACGTGGCGGGCCAGGTAGTGTAATGTATAGGGCGCACGGCGTAGCCGCTATAATATATGGTGGTAAATATGACCGTAGCGTTAAAGTTCCAGAACAGCTTAAAGATACACGTAGTATTAACGAGTTCTTTAATAAAACCTCTGGTAAAGCTTATGTAACACTTGTTATCGAGAAAGGAGCCAAATATAGATTTAATCCAAAATACAACACTGGTGGCACACTCGGCGGTAATTATCCATCATTGAAAATCTATACACCAATGTTTAACTGGAACATGATCTACTTACCAGCTGATCTAAGGGAGAAGCTACACGAGCTTATAATGAAGAATATGTGGGAACCATTTAACAAGGAGGCGATCGAGACCAAGTCTTGGAAAACATGTGGTGAGCCATGTCCACTAGCTTGTAAGAAGGTGAGGCTTGGACGTTATAAATCTGATTATGAGCCATACAATGGATTAGGCCCAATGATCGGTATATTCGATATACATGAGATCCAGCGTGTAGTAGAGCTTGTAGATGCCTATGGTTTCGATGCGATCGAGATGGGTAACTTGATCGGGTTCGTATTCGATGCGTTAGAGAAAGGCTTGCTGAGACCGGAAGAAGTAGGTATATCGGCTAAACCCTATTTCGACCCACACAACTACAAACTAGAATATAGCAGGCATAACGCAGACATAGCTATACAGATCGTAGAGAACCTAGCATGGGGTAGAAACCCATTATTAAAACTAATAGGCGATCGTGGAATAAGATCAGCTGCTAAAATACTAGATACACTCTACGAGGATAGAACACGTACTATTGGTTATCGCTTCATAGACCTCCCAGTATATGCTGTCTTCGGAGAAGAAGGACATATAACCCCGAACTACTACTGGACACCCGGAATGATTGCGCCGCTCCCAGTCCTAGGCCGTTACTGGACATTATACAAGGGTGTATTCCTAGACCCGGAACAGTTTGCCGAGAAAGCATTTGAACGAGCTATTAAAGAGCTTTGGATCGACAACGCTGGAATGTGTAGATTCCACCGTGGATGGGCTGAGCCAGTATACCCGGAGCTATACAAGCTCTATGGCGTTGAGAATGCTGAGAAAAGGCATGTAGAGATCTATAAACTGATCATTAAATACCAAGACCTAGCAGGCGTTAATCCAGAATACTGGGATAGTAAGAAGATCATAGACTACATGGCGAGGGCGGCCGAGGAATATGGTAGTGAGGAATGGTCATCACGGTTCGCTCTCAATAAGGAGAAAGCGGCTCGTGAATGGTGGAATAGATTCTACCACAAACTATACAAATTAGTCGAGTCATTAACTAGTAGGAGAGAACAAACCTAAGCTATTTTGTAAATATTTCTTACTTATTTAATTTTAATTTAAAACAAGAGTATAAGATGGGTATGTCACGACTTGAGGATAAACGCTTAAATATTTGGTGATATTAATTATTATCTATGCATTGTTATTAGTAAACATGAAGATCCGTAAAGTTGTTAGAAGTTTTACAGTAAAAATATAAAAAATAGCAAGATATGTAAGTTTTGACTTTATATCTGTTATGTCTAGTTACATTATGGCTATACTTCGACTTCTTTACCACAACCCGTTTTTAAACTAAGAGTCTCGGGTCGAACCCCATTAATAACCCATGTCATGGTAGAGACAAATGCTATGATCATGAAAAGTGTGAGGAGCACTATGATAGAAATAAAATCTATAGTTTTAACCCTGTAAGAGAATGCTTGAACTACGATTGGCTATTGATCGAATTATGAGGTGAAACATGGAATTTAAAAATTATACAAAATGCCATATAGTATATCTATTTTTTAAATTATTATTTACTTCTCTTCTTGTATAACGTAAATTATTGATGCTATGATCGTTGTTATTAAGATTACTGCTACGATCAACATGGTAGTAATAATGTCTCCTTTATGCATTGTTGTGGTAACTGCAGTTGTTTTTATAGATGGATTTGCTGTTGTAGATACAGTTTGTGTTTGAGATATTGAGGCTGTTGTCTGGGATAATAGGAATGTTATGGTAAATTGTGTTGACTGTGAGATTGAAGATAGTGGGGTTATTGTGGTTGTTGTTTCAATAACATTATATACTCGAGTCACATATGTTTGATCATTTATTTTGACAACAACAATATGCGTTCCTGTAGTGTTAAATGAGATCTCAACTATACTACTCCAGTTCTCACTTGGTTTTAAGTGTATGGTATATTGTTTGTATGGTTTTCCATCAACATATATTGTGACATTGTAAACTCCACTAACACTGCCAGTAGCGGATATGTTGATGTATATTGGTTGGCCTGTGTATATTGTTTCGTTTGTTTTAGTAATGATCTCTACATTAAATGCGGATCCGGGTTTAGATAATGCAATGTTGACTGGCTTCATTAATGGGTAGTGTTCAATATTATGCTCGTCTATAACATATGGTGTGTCTCCTATCCCGTCACTACCGGGTTGATCTTGGTTAGGACCGCTATACTGGTCAGTACCATTATAGTCGCTCCAATAATTACCACCACGTGGGTAACCGAGATCCCAGGAATTATCATAAGATTTCCAGCAGAGTGCCTGAACATTATTACTAATAAAATTGTTACCAACAATAACATTATTATCTGTCCAGTTTAGAGTAATGCTATAACGATTGTATGTTATATTATTCATTATAATACTATTATTTGAGCCTCCCAATAGAGTGATACCATATTCGTTATTTGATATATTGTTTCTTGTAATATTATTATTTGGGCTCCACCACAGATAAAGACTAAATCTATTACTTGTTATATTATTACTTTCTATAACGTTATTATTCGAACTCATCATGTAGATGCCATATATATTGCTCGTTATGTTGTTGTTTTTTACAATAGTCTTGTTTGTTCTATATAATCCTATTGCTAAGGTAGTGTTTACTATGTTTTGGTTTATTATTGTTATATTTCTACAATTTACTAATATGATCTGACCAGCCTCTTGATCAATTATTATGTTTTCTTTGTTCTCGAGATAAATTAGTGGATCACCATTAACAATATTATTGGTGATATTGTTGCTATGAGACCTCCAAATAAATAAACCACTGCTAACAAAAACATTATCAATAATATTATTGTTATTTGAGCCCCAGTCTAGTAAAATGCCAAATTTGTTATTTACTATATAGTTCCCTATGATATTATTATTTCGAGAACCAATTAAACAAATACCATATTCATTATTTATTAGGTTGTTTCTTATAATGCTATGATTCAAACCTGCTAGATAAACAGCGTATTTATTATTTGTTATATTGTTTCTTACAATACTAAGGTTTAAAATCCATGCTGAACTAATGCCATGATCACAATCTGATATGTTGTTATTTTTTATTATATTATTATATGAACCCCGGTACAAATAAATGCCATATTCATTGTTTATTATTGTTGTGTTTTTTATTACTACATTGTCTGCTTTTACCCCTATTCCTATATGCCTCCCATCTCCTTTTACTATATGCCCTCTTCCATCAAGTATTATACCCGATCTATATATTATTATACAACTACCATCTTCAACGTATATGTCGTCAGTAATATAGTAGGTTACATTATTAAATGGTATAATCGGAGCATCGCTGGGAAAGATAGTGCCATTTTCATATATAATGATTGTTGACCCGCTCCAGAAATCGTTCACACCGCTAAGGGATACGTGGTGTAGGTTACCAGTGTTGTCGCTGATCGCATATAATGCGTTCAATGGATATAAAAGTATAAGGATAAATAGTAGGACATAATAGTTTTTCAAAAACCCTACCCCTCAATGCATATGATAAATAGATAAAACAATATGTTTTACGGGGGGTATATTTCAACGCAACAACATTTTACAACAGAACAAGTGTTTAAGTTATCTTTCATAAGAGCCCTAGACAATATATCATATCCCGGTTTTGGCCATGGTATTTATTTTGTTTTGATTTCTGTGCTTTAAAGCATAATATACTTGTTGTATTTTGTGAATTACTAATACCGTTTATAGAGAGAAGTAGCGACTCTGTGCAAACTAATACTATTGTTTTATGAATTTCTCTCAATCTCTCCGTGATCCTGGTTAAGTTTTCATATGATCTCTTGTATGTAATTTCTTTAATATGGTTGATGATTTTATTTATGGGCTCATATCTAGGCCTTAGCACCACTAGTCTTACATTAGGCTTGGTTAATGCCTCTAATGAATAGTATATAGTATGATATGCCTATTATAGTTCCAAAGAAACACTAGCAACGATGTATTCTTGTCTGAAAATCTGAGGAAAGTAGTACTTTTACTTTTCAACACTACCTATAACGAGCCCGATAATAACAGCGACTGTATATCTTTCACCAAAGCTACGGCTTCTTCATCACTTATAGTATTTTACATCATCAATATATGCTGGAACACGATCTTCACCGGTTTTCTCGAGTGGACTTTTATTACAATATAACTAGTGTTAAACACTATAGCGGCTACGTCGATAATAGTACTTATAAAAAAGATTAAACATAATAATCAATACTAGTCTATTAAACAATATGGTGTATCAGATAGTGCTTATAGACCGCTATGGTAGGAAAGTATCTCATCTAAGAATTAGTGTAACAAATAAGTGTAACCACAACTGTGTATTTTGTCATCGCGAGGGAATATTCACTAATAGCTATGATGAAGAATTAACAGCTAACGACTGGATATTCGTAGCAGAAGTAGCGGTTAAGCTGGGTATCAAATACTATAAGTTAACCGGGGGAGAACCACTAGTTAGAAACGATATAGTAGATATAGTACGTGGAATAACCGAGGCCGGCGGCCACGTATCAATAGTTACAAATGGTTCACTACTAGAGGCTTATGCCGAGAAACTAGCAGAGGCTGGCCTAGAGTATTTGAATGTAAGCCTACATAGTCTTAACCCAGAGAAATTCTATAGAATAACACGTGGTAGACTGGAGAACGTGTTAAAAGGCATAGATAAAGCGTTGGAAGCAGGGCTTAAAACTAGGCTAGACTATGTCGTCCTTACATGGAATAAAGACGAGTACAAGGAGATCATAGACTATGCTATGGGTAAAGGCCTTGACCTCAACATCATAGAACTTATACCGCTCGGCTTAACACTAGCTGAGTGGAGAGAACTACACACAGGCCTCGAAGAGATCAAGGCCTATCTCGAAAAAATAAGTATTGGTAAGAAGATCAAAGAGTTTCAGTCAAGACCAGTCTATATACTACCTAATGGTGTTGAAGTCACGCTTGTCAAAGGGCTTTGTAACCCAGAAATGTGTATGAAGTGTACAAGACTACGTATGACGCCAGAGGGTTATATCAAGACATGTATATATAGGAATGACCAACTAGTTAATGCACGTAAATACATACTAGCTAGGGATCGCGAGGGCCTCGTAGAAGCTTTTAAGAAAGCCGTGGAGATCCGAGAGCCTTATTTCAAGCCGGGCGAGAAAATATCTATCGAAGAACTATATAATAGGATTACACGGGAGAAAATAATATATGTGGTGAACCCATAGTGTCAATGGTTGATATCACGGGTAAAGAGGAAGTATATAGAGAGGCCGTGGCCGAAGGAGTGATTAGGCTTAAACCAGAGACAATCAAGAGGATCAGAGAAGGCCGTGTCGAGAAGGGAGACGTGTTAACAGTATCACGTATAGTAGCTATCAACGCGGTTAAGAAAACCCCCGAACTAATACCACTATGCCACAACATACCGATCACCCACGTCAATGTAAAATACGAGTTCATCGGAGAAGATAAACTAAAAGTGATCGTAACCGTGAAAACAACAGCTAAGACAGGCGTGGAAATGGAAGCCTTAGCCGGGGTATCACTAGCATTGTTAAACATATGGGATATGGTGAAAAAATACGAGAAAAACCCGGAAGGCCAATACCCAGACACATGGATAGAATACATTAAAGTAATAAAGAAAAAGAAACAATCTCAAGAAAACCTAGGTTAACAAGCCTAACTATGTTCTCCAGTGGAAACATACCCCTGTAACCCCCCGGTTCCACCCATGGGAAACCGATCAAAATGGTTGGCCAGGCCGTTGAAGGGCTTCGTAGATATTGGTGGAACCCCCCGGTGCCACACCTATGTTTCCACTGGAGAACTATAGAATTTTATCATGGAGAAGACTATTATATCCTAATTATATCTAAAGTTATTTAGATAGATGATGAAGGCGTCCTAGACAGATGTGAGTGAAGAGGGTCACGGGACTGATCTTTGTTCCTTGTAATTTATAATGGTTTATCGGATAGAGGATTTCTTACTCGTTATGATTATTTCTTATTCTTTAACGTGATAATAAACAAGAATATCGTCATAACTAATAATACTATATATGGTTTTTCATTGAGAGGGTATTGTGTGATTCTAGGTTGTTTGGGTTTTATATTTAATTGTATGGTAACATATAATATGTTTGTCCTACTTAGTATGATCAATGATTTTTCACTATTACCCTCTAATACAATAGGCTCGACTATTGTTGCTCGTATGGTACTTAGGTTTTCCAATAGAACTATAGCATGACTAAGATCTGTAGGGTTAATAATGTAGAGTTTATTATCGCTTATTAAATATAGTAAGTCATTATTGAATACATAACCTATCCTACTAGTATTGATTGAGATCATTATATCTAACTTACCACCTGTAATATTACATAGTTTATATACTAGATAGATCTTAGTCCCTATAGTTGTTAAGATGTTGAACACATCAGTAGTCGATAGATATAGTTTATCCGTTATATGGTTAAATCTTGCGATATATAATGATTTACTTGTTGAATAAGGAATGGGGTGTAAATAATACCTATTGTTGTCTAAGTCGTATACTGCTAAGTAGCTACTTTCATTAATACTTGCAGGGAAAGATCCATATACTAGGTATAATCTATTATTGTCTGCTAAGATGGTATCGTAGATTGTTTTATTTGTTAAATTCAATGTAGTTGTTAAGTTTAGTCTTAAGCTAAGATCATTAGCATCTACTATCAACGGGCCCCATGTAATGAGATCACCTACAGCCCTAGGGCTCGATTCTATTATTACATTATATGTTCTAGCGTAGACTCTAATCTCGCCTTTAGAGGGTTCAAGCACTACTAAGTCAGTATATGAGTTATTTTCATAGCTTGGTATAATGTTGAAAAATACTCTACCATTATAAACTAGTGGTTTATCCGGGATCACGAAAACAGACGTAGGGATTGGATATTCTTGGTTTAAAACATATTTATCAACTACATGTAGATCATTATTAAATAGGGCAACGCCATAGGTTGAGGAATTAGTGTAGAACCCGATAACACCTATTAACTCATCATATACAAATACCTTATACGGTGTAAACTCTGTGAGGAACTTGTATTTCTCAATACCAGTAGAATTCAATATAGTTATAGAGCCTTTAACCCACATACCATTAACGATGTTTACGAGGATAACCTCACGGTAACCATCCTTATCATAATCATATACTATATAAGACCTAGTGCCAAAACCATAGTATTCAGCATTGTTAGGGTAGTTAATAATACGAGTTTTTATAATATTAGCTTCTATGGTAGAGTGTACACCAGGCGATAATGATAACAAGTATAAAATGGAGAATATTACCGCTAATATACAATATTGTTTATTCAAATCTCAGCCTCCCAACTCGTAGCAACGGAATTTACAATCCCCACTATATAGATCCACGGTTACAACACAGTTTAGCTCAACGTTATTACTGGTTAAAACACTAAACCGGACATTACATATAGGTATAAGTAAGTCCCATATGCCATCCTCGTTAAGATCAATTGGGGTGTAAACTATTTCTGAACTAATATT
>CAZVAW010000006.1:6187-51317 GCA_964625205.1 uncultured Desulfurococcaceae archaeon | reverse complement strand
GTATCATCACTTGGTTCATATACGTCTTCGAGAACCGCTATAACTCCCCAGCCAAGGTTTAATTTAAGTTTTTCACGTAATCCACTAGACGTAGCAAATCACCTATACTTAGCTCATATACACGTAGACTAGGATTCATGCCCAGTTTCACCAGTGTTTCCTCATCTAAACCATATTCTTCTCTTAAAACCTTACCTAGCTTCTTCCTACGCTTACTAAATAATCTACGAGTAAGATCCTCTAAAAACGCGAGATTAGAGTCATATTCTTTAACTCTACTAAGCACTATTAAGCGTGACGAGACCTCAGGGGCGGGGTAAAAGTCGTATGGTGAGTAAATAGGTCCGGGTTCAACCTTAAACACGGTATTTACTATGATTGTTAACCTTCCATACTCGCTTGTACCAGGTTTAGCTATTAACCGATCAACTACATCTTTCTGTAAAACAAGTATAGCATACTTCACATTATTACTTCTAACCAGCTTGATCAGTATATGTGAAGTCATATGATACGGTGCATTAGAAACTACTTGTTCTGAGTACCAATTGAAATCTAAAGCATCACCAACAACAACTATATGTCGAGGATCAATTAACTGTTCAGTAATTAATGCTAGTTTATCATCAACTTCAAATAGCATTAGATTATTCTTGATCTTACGACTTAAAAAGTAACTTAGAGTACCAAGACCAGACCCGATCTCTATAGTTGAAAGCTCTGGATTCACAAACTCTAATATATCGAGTATTAAGCGAGGATTAATAACAAAATTTTGACTATACCTCCTACGAGGACGTATTCCATGCTCTCTCAATAATCTTTTAGTCCATAACAATAATTTCCTCTTCTCAAGAGGAGGAGGAATGGGCACAATACTAACCCTTTGATAGGGTTAGAAGAAGATCTCTCCATAGAGTTTCTCTAAATAGCCCAAGTAGATACCTTGGCCGCGAGGAGGCCGTATAAATACATAGTACTTCTCATTACCCTCTAGTTCTTTAACTATTCTCTCACATAAAACTTTAACAGGATCTATTTTAACCCTGTTCTTTATATCCTCGAAACTAGTAAATTCCTTGTTTTCTCTCTCCTCGATAAGTAATCTCATTGTCTTTTTACCAATACCTGGAAATAGCTCAAATACATGCATTCTAATGTTTACAGGTTCGGCTATATTAAAGAATTTTACGAAAACATGTTCATTATCCATAATTATTTTCTTAACAGCATCTTTTAAATTAGCCCGAGCCACGCTTGTGAGGTCACTGTAATTAATAGGAGTTATTTTCCTAACTTTAGATTCGGGCCCAAACATTACTTTCTCCATAACCTCTAACCTAACCATAGGATAAGGCATAGCCTCTAACAATGTAAAGTACTTTATACCAACACCTTGAGCTACAGGATTAGTTCTATGTTCAACATGTCGATCGGTTGGATTCCCCATCTCCATGAAGTCTAAGACATACATACCGGGTTCACGGGGCCCACGACGCTCCGGTTTTTTACCACGTCGCTCATGAATTTTAGGTGGTCTAAACAACATGCTCGCCTTTCAATCATAGTTCTAAGAATTACTATTTTCTCACATAATATATATAATTAATTAACTGTATTATGGTAAATAAAAGCTGATCTTAGCTAGTCTCTTCCTTACAATACTTCCTTAGAGTCTCGACAATTTCCTCAGCCGTTTCAGTTTCAATTATTTTCTCCTCTAACTCAAGGAGAGGTCTTAACTCATCAACAGTTGTAGGACAAATATTTATTATCATTACAATAGTTTCCTCCTTAAACCCGTATTTCTTCAAAGTTTTACGTAGAGCTTTAGCCGATTCCGGATCCATTTTAGAAAACTTCTTTAAATATTCTAGAGTTTTAGATAAAAGCCGCGGTACAGAAGCTTCCTTCTCCATTATCTTATCAATTATTTTCTTAAGTAACTCGTATGCCTCCGGATTAGAAAGGTATTTCTCTTCAAGAATCTCGACATCTAGTTCTTCGGCCAACTATCGTCACCCATGACTAGTTTGGGGCGCTGGCCTGAGATGCTCGGGTCTAATAAATAATGTTTTCTCTTTATCACCTAAGTATACCTTAACTATGTAAGCTTTTCCTCTCTTACCTATAATCTCTCCGGTTTTACCATGGTATCTACGATGAGGCATTCCCTTATGTATAGCTGGGTTTATAATTATGTGTACTTTATCGCCTGGCTTATAATCTATCATTAATAGACTAAGCGGTGGTACAGCGCCTTTTTCTCTAATATTTTTACGTAATACTTTTCTAGTTCTATGTCTAAATCCACGTGGTGCTTTAACCATATTCAATCACTCGTTTTCAGCAGTTTCAAGATACCTAGATAGAATTAAGTGTAATAAATCTATTCCTCTCATTTAAAATTTTACTAGCTTGTTTCAACACCAAAAACATCTATTTCTAATGGATATAGCTCTGAATTTAAGACTTCAGCGTAGCTAGGGGTGGTTCTACCATTATCTCCATGGATTAGTTCTTTCACGTAGAGTCCACCATCACAGTAGATTATCGTTTCAAATAAGTGCTCATCTATATACATATTCTTGATCTCATAGACTCTACGTATTCTCACGCGATCCTTTTTCCTACCGAGAATTCTAGTTGGTGTTCGTTGTTTAATCACTTTATCTCTAAAATATTCTTCGAGAAAAACTAGCTTATCTTGAGTAACTGGTTTAACACTATAGACTAGAAGCTTGTAGATCTTACTCTTCTTAGAACCTTCACCCTTTAAATACTCTATGCGTGAACGACTAGAGTATCCCTCTACACGTGCTTCAATAAGATCGGAGTAAAGTAGCTCATTAACTATATCTAAATCTACTTGTCTAAAACCTGGTTTCTTCACCTCTATTACTAATGGTCTACCAGTACCTAACATACGAGCATCTACGTCTTCACGTCCAGAAGCATGAATAACTATCTCCTCGGCCTCATAAACCTCTTTTAGACTTTCGTTAAAGAAATCATAGAGACTATAAGGATACAGTCTAGCCCCTTCTCTTGTAATCCATGGTGTATGTGAGATGTTTCTTCCCCTTTTCCAATATCTACCCTCCAATAATATGGGATTTATAATTAATTCTAGTTCATTTGTTTCATAGTCGATTATAACGGTTGCTTCTGGTGAATCAAAATCGGGGATGAACCCGTATTTGTCTCGAAGAAGTTTACCCACTTCTCTCTTGATCTCATTTTTGATAGATTCGCTTGTCTCAAGTTTTATCGCACTATATACCTCGATTTCTTTTAATGCAAGCTCATTGGGTATCGAGACGCCGATCAAAAACCGTGATATATTGTTCTCATCTAAAACCCTTGCGATTCTAGAAGCTAATTCCTCAAAATAGGTCCTTGACAACTTATTATTACAGATACTACAAGGTTTTGCATCTATTTCTTCGCCATAGATTTTCTCATATAAACGAGTAATGGGATCTCCGGCATGTTCCGCTAATAAACGAAGTTCTTTTTTCGTTATATTTTTCTCTGCAATCATTTTATGAAGAACCATTTGTAATAGTAGTTTTATAGCAAAACCTCTTTCATCATTACGGAGATCTAATCCATATTTTGCAAATAATCGTCCTAAACAATGATTGCATAAAGGATACTTCCTTAAAACTTCTAACGCGTATTTTATAATCTCATTGGATAATTGATCTATAGTATTCGATCCCTCCATGTCTCCTAACCCACCCGCCAATTATAACATCGATTAAGTAATGTGCTTTTGTAATAAAAGATGGTATATAGTCATCATTAATAACTATTACATGATCTACGGTATCATCTGCATTACCGTTAAAATCAATAACTATGTTGTAGTGGGTTTTAAATGGTATTTTTAACAGGGGGTGGTGGATGTAATTTATTGAATGAATATGCTTAGAATTAACTATGGTTAAATCAGCTTCATTGATTAAATACTTAATAACACTATATGGGTAAAGCTTGGTTCCAGGTACGTTTCTATTTCTCATAACCACTTTTTTAACAAATCCCTCTAAACTCTTCTTATGAGGATAGAGATGTCTTAAGTTATAGCCTTCTAATACATATACTGTCTCCTGATCCCGGACCAACCATAATCTAGTGTCAACTCGTATACCATGACTTATGATCAAACTATATAGTATGATTATAGTTAGCTCCTCAAGTGAATCAATCTGCTCTACTATGACGTTCCTATTAATAGTTAACCTCAAATTCCTAGACCTAACCCTTCTTGTAACTTCTTTAAAAGATCTTTTCTACGCCTTAACTGTTTAGTAAATTTCTTCATTAACTCATATTGGCGCAACAGTTCTTTAACGGTCTCGGTATCCACGCCCGCACCTATAGCTATTCTCCTCATTCTATGGCGATCAATAATCTCTGGCTTATCTAGCTCCTCGTAAGTCATCGAGTTAATTACAGCGATCCACTTACTAACTTTTTCTTCCAACTCTCTAGGATCAACTTCAAAAGGTACTTTAAGCCCCAGGCCAGGGATCATTTGAAGTATTTTTCTAAGAGGACCTAGTTTACGTAAATTGATCAATTGCTTATATATTAACCTCATATTCAACTTTCCAGTTATGAAGTCCTCAATATCTTTTTCTGTGAATTCTATTTTCATTCTCTTAACTTTCTCGACAAGAGACTCTATATCACCCATACCAAGTATACGTGCGATAAAGCGTGGGGGGTAGAAGACTTCCAGTTCATCTATTTTCTCGCCAGTACCAATGAATTTTATCCTAGCATTAGTGGCTGCAACTGCTGATAATGCTCCACCACCCTTAGCCGTACCATCTAGTTTAGTTACTATTATTGAGCCTATAGGTGTTGATTCGTGGAACTTTTTCGCTATATTATATGCTTGCTGCCCTATAGCGGCATCAATTACGAGAATAACCTCGTCCGGTTTTACTGTCTTACTTATTTCTTTCATCTCCTCGAGTAAAGTATCCTCTCTATGATGACGTCCAGCGGTATCGATTATTATTATATCGAATCCCTTATCAATGAAATATTCTACCCCCTTACGAGCTATTTCAACAGCGTCTCTGTTGCCCGGCTCACCGTAAACGGGGACACCAATCATATCGCCTAATTGTTTTAATTGATCATAAGCAGCTGGTCTATAGGTATCGGCTGAAACAAGACCTACTCTATAACCTTCAAGCTTATAATAATATGCTAGTTTAGCAGCAGTGGTGGTTTTTCCAGATCCTTGTAGCCCAACAAGCAGTATAACCCAGGGCTTTTTACCCGGTTTTACACTTGGTTTTTTATCACCGCCGAAAAGCTTTGTCAACTCATCATAAACTATAGTTATAAACCATTCCCTACGTGAAACACCAAGTGGTGGTTCTTCATTTAATGCTCTCTCCTTTATCTTCTTAGAAATATCAACAACTACACGAATATTTACGTCTGCCTTGATCAATTCTTTCTGAAGATCTTTTACAAACTCCCCAACAGCCTTCTCGTATTTATCGCTTCGTAGAAACTTAGATAAAGCATTTCGTATTCCTTCTAATACCATGTTTTAGACACTCCCAAATACCCCTAATTCATAAGCCATAATCAGCTTTGTGGCTCACGGCTTATTAAGTATTTATTCCCTCTTAGAAGTTTTTATTATTACCAAACTTAGGCATCGTATTGTTAAGATAAGATTCAATAGTGCGGGGGGTGGGATTTGAACCCACGCAGGCCTACGCCAGCGGATCTCCCCCTGGGTTGGGTCTTGAGTCCGCCCCCTTTAACCAGGCTCGGGCACCCCCGCACCCTATATTTTGATTCGGTACACACACCCATATATTCCTTATCGCCTCATAACTATATGTGGTGTTGATAATACATGGAGATATTATATACTGTTAACCCTGGTATAGAGGATATAGCTGCGGAGGAGATTAAAGCCGAACTAGGTGGTAGTATAGAGTATTCTAGTATGTCTGGCCATGTGCTTCAAGTAATAAATAATGGTAACGTTAGATATGAAGCGTTTCTTAGACTCAGGAGTGTGAATAGAGCATTTATGCTGATATATAAGGGCGTTATAGGTAGAGATCTAGATGCTCTAATTAGTTTTCGTAAAAAACTATATGAGGTGCTTGTGGAAAAGGGGATCGAGACATTTATTTCTCCAACCACAACTTTTGCTGTTGAAACTGAACGCGTAGGTAC
This sequence comes from uncultured Desulfurococcaceae archaeon, assembly GCA_964625205.1. GTDB lineage: Archaea > Thermoproteota > Thermoprotei_A > Sulfolobales > Desulfurococcaceae > CAZVAW01. The sequence continues at coordinate 45,092 of CAZVAW010000006.1, read as the reverse complement.
CCATGAATACACATCTATAGACGTGTCACGTGTAGTAGGTGATGTGGTTATAGAAGCTATTGTTAATAAGAGGGGTTATAGACCACGTGTTGATCTTAGAAAACCTCATGTTATAGTACACGTTTTTGTCAAAGAAAATAAAGTATACGTGGGTGTTTCTCTTACTGGCCCGATTAGTATGCATAGACGTGGTTATAGAATCTATGATCATCCAGCGGCATTAAAACCTACATTAGCATATGCTATGCTAACATTATCTGGTACACGCGATAAAAATATAGTAGTGGATCCCATGTGTGGAGGAGGCACTATAGCTATTGAGGCAAGGCTTCTTCACGAAGACATAGAAGTTTATTGTATGGATATAAATGCCAGATATATTGAAATGGCCCGTGCAAACGCTTATGCAGCAGGTGTTTATCCTCTTATAAACTTCCTCGTATGGGATGCACGTAGAATAGATGAAGCAAAAATACCATTCATAGATCATATAGTCTCGAACCCACCCTATGGAATACGCTATGGCGACCCTTACGCTGTTCGAAGACTTTATGAGATCTTTCTAGAGAAAGCTTATTCAAAATTAAACACTGGTGGTAGAATAACTATTATCACTACAGAATATAACTATGTTAGGAAAAAAGCTAATGCTATAGGTTATGAGAAAATACATGAACGAGTAGTACAACATGGTGGGCTTTACCCACATATAATAGTATTAGAGAAAACTAAGTGAATATATGATTTAAAAACACTATACTACAAGTAGCAGAGTAAAGTTTATATATGTAATATTTTTATTACATGTTATCAAAAGATTACAAGGTGGTCTTTGTGTATGTCTATAGAAGAATTAGCGGAGAAACTAGATGCTCTCGGCCATCCTATACGACTACGCATATTAGGACTACTAGCTTATGAGGGGAGAAGCATGTACTTGAGTGAAATAGCTGAGAGACTAGGTATTAGTCGCGCGTTGGCTAAGATCCATTTGAAAAAACTCGAAAAAGCCGGGCTCGTTAAAAGCAGGGTTGTTTTATTTGAGGAGGAGGCTCGTGCTCTCCGATTTTATGAATTAATTGATTTCAACATAACCGTTAACCCTGATTATTTAAAGGAGGTGTTCATTAGTGAGAAGAAGTGAACTGATCTTAATAGCCTATTGGATAGCCGTAGCCGTGATCATGGCAGTATACATATATGTTGCTGGCGTTGACTTTTGGACTAACGTGGTATTGTTAACTCTAATAATATTAGGTATGGGCTTCTCAATCGCGATGTTAATACTCGGAGCAACTAATGTGGAATCCCTGGATGAAATAAGTAGAAAACTCGATGAATTACTGAATATGATGAAAACTATGAAAGAGGACATTAATGCTATTAAAAAGCTACTAGAGGAGTGAATCGATAGCAACAAAAACTTTAAAGGAGATAATACATTGTTTCTAGGTAAAGGCTAGATAATAACGTTTCACGGTGAACGAAAATGCCCTTAAGACCAGCTAGGTGTTACACGCATTTCAGTGGCCCACCATATACGAGGAAAGAGTATATACCCGGTATTCCGCCGCCGAAAATCACTAAATATGAAATGGGTAATATACATGGTGATTACGACTATAAAGCCGAACTGATCATGATCGAGGCTGGCCAGATCAGGCATAATGCTTTAGAAGCAGCACGTGTAATGGCGAACAAGTATCTAAGCTCAACAGTTGGCGAGGAAAACTATTTCCTTAAAGTACGTGTAGTACCGCATCACGTGTTACGTGAAAACAAGATGATGGCCTTCGCAGGTGCTGATAGGCTTCAAGATGGTATGAGACAAGCATTCGGTAAACCAATAGGTACAGCAGCTCGTGTCTATCCTGGTACGGTTGTCATGGAGGTTAGAGTTAAGAAAGACCATGTAGAGCATGCGAAAGAAGCATTGAGAAGAGCTGCTTCAAAACTACCATTACCAGCTAGAATAGTGTTTAAACCATTAAAACCTGGTCTTAAACCAGTCTAACCTCTATTTTATGTGTTGAAATATGGATAGTCTATGCAAGGCTTATCACATAAACTATGATGTTATAGAGGGGTTTTTGAGGGAAAAACAAGCTAAGAGAGTTCTTGTTGAAGCACCAGATGGGTTAAAACCTTTAATTCCTTGTTTACTTGAAAAACTTAGTGGAAAATATGAATTCATAATTTCTGGTCTACCCACGTATGGTTCATGTGATATAGCTTTAGATGAGGCTAGAAAACTAGGTGTAGACGCTATAGTTCATATAGGGCATAACGAATACCCCTTTCTAAGCATTAAGCCAGAAATACCAGTACTCTATGTACCAGTATATTATAATTGGGTCCCAGGTAAACAATTAATTGAAAGACTAGATAATATGCTTAGAGGTAAGTATCGGAAAATAGGTGTTGTGACAACAATACAACATTTGAATACAATAAAAACTTTTGAGAGAGAGCTAGAGAGAAAAGGTTATGACATATACGTTGGGAAACCATCTACACAGTTAATGCCAGGACAAATATTGGGTTGCGAATACTCAGCAGCGCTTGATGTAGTTGATCGAGTTGATGTTTTCTTAGTGATAGCTGGTGGGAGATTCCATGCTATTGGATTATCTCTCGTAGTTGATAAACCAATTATACAGATCGATCCTTATAGAGAAGAATTAATAGACATCGGCGAAAAGGCTAAGAGGATCATTGCTAAGAGATATTATGTAGTGAGTATGGTTAGGAATACTAGAATTAAGACAATGGGGGTGATCATAGGTTCTAAACCAGGTCAGTATAGACCGGGTATTATTGATTTTGTAAAAAAGATGTTAGCCGAGCTAGGTATCGAATTCTACGATATAGTTGTAGATGAGTTATCTTTTGAAAGACTAGTGTCTATAGATAATGCGTTCAAAGCAGATGCTTATGTTGTAACAAGTTGTCCACGTTTACCGATAGATGACCTTAGTGACTTCTATAAACCCGTATTAACTCCGGGCGAACTATATATGGTTAGGAAAAATAGACTAGATAAATACGTTTTCCCGTGGTATAGTTGAGTTGGAGATCAAAGATAAGAAAAGCTTAGAGTTCATACTAGAGCGGATTCCTAGATATGATAAACCTAAGAGGGAATTAGAGCAGTATGAGACCCCATCATCTATAGCGTCCCATATACTATGGACTGCTTATATGAAGAACGATATAAGAAATAAGAGGATCCTAGAACCCGGCTGTGGCATCGCACGATTCTCTATAGGCGCGCTTCTTTTGGGAGCTGATAACGTAGTATGTATTGATATGGATAGGGAGATACTTGAATTTTCTAAAAAGTTAGTTAGTGAATTGTTTCATGAATTAAAGTCGCGGATAGTGTTTGTATATGGTGACTTTACTAGATTAGAAATACAGGGAGTGGATACTATTATAATGAACCCTCCATTCGGTGTTGTAAAGAAGAACCGAGGTATTGATATATTGTTTTTGAAAAAAGCATTAACATTAGCAAAAACTGTGTATACTCTTCATAAATACTCATTAGGACTTGAAAACATGATTTTCGAAATAGCGTCTATCTATGGCTTTAAAATAACATACCGCGAAGTATTAGATTTTCCTATACCAATGATGTTTATTACGCATAGGAGGAAAATATATAGAGTAAAAACAGTCTTCTATGTCTTGGAAAAGGTGGGTTGAAAATGCCGGAGAGAACGAGAAAACTAGTAACACCCGGCGATATCTTAGGTGTTGAAGAGGAATTCATACCTATTCACGGTGCATATGTTGATCATGAAAGTTTTATTAGATCACAAGTAGTGGGTTTAGTGTTTACTGATATTATTAAGAAAAACATTATTGTAAAACATGTGAAGGATAAACCCTTAGTTCCTAAACAAGGTGATACAGTCGAGGGTATAGTAACTGGCGTTTCCGATGATCTTGCTTTCATAAACATATATTCTATAAATGATAAGTTTGCAAGAACAATTAACTTCACTGGTGTAATACATATTTCTCAGGTTAGTACAGAGTTTTTGTCATCAATGTATGATGCTTTACGTTTAGGTGAAGTTGTTAGAGCAAAGGTCTTAAACAATAATTACCCGTTTCAACTGACAACTAAGGATCCAACGCTTGGTGTCATTGTAGCCTATTGTAGTAAATGTGGTGAAACTTTAAGACGTAGAAACGATAAATTAGTATGTCCCCGCTGTGGTAATGTTGAAAAAAGGAAAATTAGCAGCTATTATTTATTCCGCTAGAAACGGTGAACATTATTGCCTTTAATTAAGAGGAGATTTTTTATTCAATGTATAGGCGAGGAATGCTTTAAATTAGCAGAGTTAATACGTGAAAAAGCACCTCTAGTTGAACAAATGGATATAATGATTACCGATAAAGGCTTATATATAACAATGTATGGTTATAAATCGGATATTAGAAATGCTTGGAAATACGTACAAGGGCTCGTAACTAGCTATAAATCAGCTGTTACTGAACAAGGTGGTTATAGAAGGGTAAAGATAGACTACCTTGTTGAGAAAATAGGACATACTTTTCCACCAAGACTTCTCGCCGAGATCTTGAAACTAATGGGTTATAGTACTGAATATGATAGAGAGAGAAATGAGATCAGAACATCGGCTCCTCTTGATAAAATAGAGGAGATCGTGAAAAGAATAATTTCTATTATGGAATCTATAAAATTTGACGTATCTGGCACCACGAGTAAATACTATGTTATAGCCTCCTCAATATTATCGAATCTACCAATTAATGAAGTCTATGAAAAAGGGCTTGAGTTTGATCATCTTTACGTAGATGAAGACGGTAAATATAGGATAAAATTAGAGTGGAGGAGAGCATTAGAGGATTTTCTACGTAGAGTAAAACAAAGTGTTGTTAAAGAGGGAAAATAATATTAAGTAATTGTTCTTAGATTTAAATGTCCAGAATTTAAACATTGGGTTTACCGTGAGGCGGTTTTAATCATGCGTGATATAAAGGTCGTAAAGAAAACCGATAAAGAACTACTACTTGAAATATGGGGCGAGGATCATACGTTGGGCAATTTAATAGCAAAAGAAGCTTTGAATCACCCTGAAGTAACATATGCTGCATATAGAATCCCTCACCCTCTTCAAGATAAACTAGAAATATACATTACTGTTAAAGAAGGCAGTGATCCGGGGAAGGTATTAAAAGAAGTTTGTGTACGATTAAAAAAGTACCTTGAAGACTTCAGTAGAGAGGTTGAGGAGAAAATAAGTGAAGCCTGAAGCACGCATTCTCCTTATAGGTTTTTCTGATAATATCGTTATTTTAATGGTCTATCGTAGAAATTTTTAGAAGAACTCCAAATAATACATAGGCTTGAGTATATTAGTGTAAGGGATTTACTTGATAAGTTAACCACTAAGGATGAGATCAACTACTACATAATTTGTAGCGACAATAAATATGAACTCTTTATTCCACAATACAGGGTAGTAGAGGGATCAGATTATTTACTCTTTAAAAACCGATATTGTGGAAACTTATATTTACTGCTTAAATGTTTTAATTTTATCAACGTTAAAAAACCGCCTCTTGAGTTATTACACATATGCAGTAATTATTTGGAAAGAGGTGTATTATAGAAATGCCTAGATTTTGTCCACGATGTGGTGGATTACTTAGGCCCCATAAAGAAGGGGATAAAATAGTTTTAGTATGTAGTAGGTGTGGATATAAAGTTGAGGCTTCCCCCAAAGACTTGAATTCGTATAAATTATCGGTAAAGATAACACATACTGAGAAGGAGAAAACGATCGTTGTAACCGGTGAAAAAACAGAAGGACTACCTATTACGAGAGAAGTAGTATGTCCACGCTGTGGACATAATGAGGCTTATTATTGGATGATTCAAACAAGAGCAGCTGATGAGCCTCCCACAAGGTTTTTCCGATGTACAAAATGTGGTTATACGTGGAGGGAATATGATTGAGTGACGAAAAATACATTGATAGAGAATTCGTTAAGAAACTATTAGATAAATTATTCGAATTACTTGATGAAGCATATTACAGTACACCACCCTACATAGCCTCGCGGCCTCTGATTAAGAGATCATTAGATCTAGTTCATTTCACTAGGGTTTCTTTACTAGCTAAATGTAATAAATAGTTGCTATTTTATTTAGTAGAAAGTTTTTTCAACAATGGACTCTCTTAATACTATAGTGGATGAGGTGTTAGTTGTAATGAAGTTAAGATTCGCAGATGCACGTACGTGGAGATACGTTATATCAGCTATAAGTAAGATAGTCGATGAAGCCGCTTATAGGTTTAAGGAGGATGGTATTCGGTTAAAAGCTATTGATCCCTCAAGAATAGTATTAGTCGACTTCATTATACCACGTGATGCTTTAACCGAGTATGAGATTGAGAAAGAAGAAGTTGTCGGAGTTGATATGGAGGATTTAGCTAAGATTCTTAGAAGAGCTGTTAAAGGAGATGAGTTAGAGCTGAAAACTCTTGAAGCAGGTAGATTAGCAGTCTCATTCTTAGGTAGAGGTATACGTACATTTATTATTCCAAGTCTAGAGGTAGCTGCTGAGGAATTACCAGAGCTTAACATACAGTTTACGGTTAAGGCGAAATTCCCTCCTGCAACATTTAGGGATTTAGTTAAAGAATTAGAACCTGTAGGTGACGCTATTGAGTTTATCACAGTAAAAGATGAACAGAAAATTATAGCTAAGACCACCAGTGATATAGCTGAGGTTGAGATAGAAGCGTCTATAGAGAATAGTGCGTTACTTGAAATAGAAGCTAATGAAGACGCCCGTGCTATATATTCTATCGACTACTTATCCGACATAGTCTCGGCTTCACAGGCAGCTGAAGAAGTAATATTTGAGTATGGAACAGGTATTCCATGTAAAATAGAGTATACATTACCGTATGGAGGTAAATTGATCTTCTATGTCGCGCCGAGAACAGAGTAATTTTTTCTTCTTAAGAAAAATAATTAGAAAATATTATTCGAAGAAACCTTTAGAAGAGCCTATTTATCTTCATAAACGAGAAATTGCTTTGCAATCTCTAGAAGACGGGGTTTATATTAGACATTTATGTTTTCCGTCAATGTCTAAACTATACAATTATATACTCAATGAAAAAACCCCTCTTCACCTATACTATTCCTCGGCCTATTACGATGATCCTTCGAATGATAAGATGGAGTTAAAGGGCTGGCTTGGCTCTGATCTAATGTTTGACATAGATGCTGATCGCTATAGTGGATGCGACAAGATATATACCATATGTATTGGGTCGAATAAAATATATGAAGGAAAAACCGAGTGTCCTGGTAATGAGGAGCCTATACATTATCCTATAATAACAAGTAAGTGTATCGAGAGGGCTTTCTATGACGTTGTAAAACTCTACATTATATTAAGGGAGGAATTTGGGTTTAAGGACATACGGGTATACTTCTCGGGTAATAAGGGTTTTCACATAAAAGTATGTGATGAATCAGTTCTAGACCTTACTCGTGATGAGAGAAGGGAAATCGCTTCATACATACTCTTAGAAAACATTAATGTTGAGAAGATATTTCCACCGGTAGGTTCGCGTAAAAAGTATGCTATTATATCAAATAAAGAACATGGTTTAAGGAAGAGAATATTGAGGCTCATTAAGAATTCTGGAGTTGAATATGAAGTTATGGGTGAGTATATAAAGATACCATATGATGAATTACTCGTATTGGTTGAGGAAGCAAAAGTTAATATAGATGCTGTTGTTACAATGGATACCTCACGATTATCTCGTTTCGGTTACTCGTTGAACTGTAAATCTGGTTTAATGGTTCGCCCCATAGATATTGAGAAGTTCACAGGATTCAAATTCGTAGATTATAGTCCATGGCAAGGAGGTATCATAGTAAAACCATTAATTGACGCCACTCTCCCGGTTTTTGATGAAAATATAGAGTTGAAACGGGGTACACCTACTTATTTAGAATCACATATAGCAATATACCTCGCTTTTAAAAACCTTGTAAAAATAATTGATTTAAAGGATTTCGGTGTCCAGTGATGTATGATCTATTTCTTAAACTAGTACGACAAGAACTTACTTCGCCTACACTTATAGAGATTCATCCAATTAAACTTAACGAATATAAGGCGTATATGCGGAATAATCTTAGAGAACTTGTAAATGTTAATGAGAAATCAATACAGTACTATATTAAAATGGTAGAGAATGTATTTAAAGACTTGGATCTTCTAATCAGGTTAAGAATTATAAAAGCAATAATAGGCTCAGAGATCACTGGTGAAAGCATTGATGCTAATTTCTTATACATGATAAATAGGGCTATTGATTACCTTAAATTATTGTTTTCAGGTTTTATCATTGAATATGAAAATAATGTTATGGTCAAGTTTAAGAAAGACTGTTATGTAGATGGTAAAATGTATAGAAGGGGTGATTTGATACTATTAGATAATGTTACAGCATTTAAATTATTTTTACATGAATGTGTTGATCTTGTTATCGAACCTTATATAAAAGATAAGGTATTAGAAGATAAGAGTTAATGCGAATAAGAAGTACACTAAGACAGTAATGGACAAAATGATCGCAGTTATTGATAAGTATAATATCCTAGTTCTACGATCCTTTACCTCTTTAAAACCATGTGGTTTTAGAAGCGGGGCAAAATGTGGAAGTAAATAAGCCGTTAAACCAGATGCGATAACGAGAGAAGTGTAGAGAATAGCATTTCCAAGACTAGTTAAACCATATACAGCCGGGTTTCTAATATAATTGATGATCGTTACAGGCCATGCTGGTAGAACGATCAATAATACTATAAAGCCTATAACAATAAGGACTCCAGTAGCTTTTTCAGCTAAATAACCATATTCTAGTAGATGTGCTAAAAGCTCCCTCTTAACCCTCATAGCTGACACCACATTATTCAAACATATATTTGGGAAATGATTTTATTTCTTTTCTTGTGTTTAATAATCCAATAAAGACTTGGAAATCATGGTATTTAGGTGTCTATAGCATGGATTTTGACAAAGTACTCAAGGTTTTAGGGATAATATTGTTAATCTCGGCAATGATCACATACACGTATATCTCATACTTTTCTCTGACCTATAAAGGAGTATATGATGATCAAGTGGCATGGTTTCATGTTCACGTGATTAATTATATCAAAAATAATGGTAATCCATGGGATGATCGAGGACTTCGATTTATTGATGGGAGAAACCTGTTTTCCTCGCCTATATTACTAGACTTTCTGTTAGCTACATTGAATATTCCAGTAGGGGTATGGACTTTATTCTCTGGTTTTCTATACATAATAGTTATATTCATAGCAACGTATATCTTCTCACGTAACTGGTTAGTAGCGGGATTTGCTTCACAGTTACTAGCGGTAACTCCTAGTTTCAATTATTGGTTTAAATACAATGTTTATGGCTCTTATACATTACAACCTCTTCTTATACTAGCATTGCTTTTAATTGGTATTGGTTTTTCTAAGAATAACAAACTATGGGTAATAATAGGTTCTCTGCTAGGTGTTTTTCTCTGGTTTTCCTTATCTAATGGTTGGCTGATCCTATTATTATATGCTATATACTTGTCTGCATTATCTTTCAAGAATATACTTGATAAAACGTATATGGTGCCAGCTGTCATCTTCCTAGTATTAACTACACCTATTAACCTACTAGTTGACATGCTGTATCTTACGGAATATCATGTCTTCTCCTATATCACATTGTTAATCGTGTCTAGTATCTATGCAGTACTCATATGGTTTAAAGAATTACTTGGTAGAATGACTCGTTTTTCCCTGGGCATTATTAGTGCTATTGGTGCCTATCCATTAGCATATTATATAGTTTCTATGTTAAAGAATTATATCGAGTTCCCCGGATTATTAGAGGATTATTCTAGAGTATATAATCCGTTGCTAGACTATGGGATCACCGGCTTATTTACCTTGTTAGCTCTTATAATGATAATTCGAAGTAAAGCTATACAGGATATTAGAATTAGGTTTACAGAGTTTACGCTTATAACTAGTTTTATGATCGGAGTAATTTTAGCATATAATATTCACGTGTTAACAGTAATTAGTGCCTCGTCTATAATACCATTCGTGGCATTCGCAATAGTTACTGTAGCTACTTCAATGTATAAAATAGGTGGTGGAAAAGTACGGATAATATGTTTAGCTACGGCTCTATGGCTTATAATTGGTAGCATAGTATCCTCGGCTATACCCTCTTATGCTGTTTCCACAACAGCGCCTCGTATATATTATATTGATTTACCACGTGAGTTTCTGGCTAAGACGAAAATTAATGAGAGCTCGTTCATAAAAGCATTAGACGCGTTAAAAACTAGTAATACGGGGGAAAAACTAGTAATAAGTTACTGGGGCTATAGTTATTGGATAACAGGTTATCTCGGTCCTAACACATATACATTAGCTGATCTTCGCGGGACTAGAGAGGGTTGGCGGCTAATATCTTGGATAATGCTTAGCGATGAAGACGCTGCTTATGCCATAATTAAAGACATAGTGGGTAATCGGACAGATATTGACGTATATATCATGGTATCCGAGATCGTGAGTATTGATTTATCGCAACTAGGACAGGGTAAAGCTAAAATGGCTGACCTGGGAGCTATAATTGTTGTCCCACCAACAATGCCGGAGGAAAGTGCTAAGAAATCGTTTAGAGCATTTGGTGATCTCGATAGAGTTTTTCAATACATACGCTATGGTGGTTTCAACGTTACATACTATATCGATACATCACACGCGAAGTATTATCATGAGGCATCACTTAGTTGGAGTAATAGAATGATAAATACTTTAATGGTTAAACTAATAGTAAGGGGGTTGAATAGTTTAGGATATGATGCGGTCAATGACGTTTATATGGAGTACCCATTACGTCTACAGTCTCTAAAATACTTTAAACTAGTTAATGCAACACTTACCCCCCTCTACCATGTGAAACAAGACATATATAACTATGAGGTATACTCATTTACAGCTGTGTATAAAGTTGAGTTAAACCCCTGAAGGTGGTTATAAGACATGCCTATCCCTCGTAAAGAATTACCCCGTGTAGGAGAATACGTTGTGGCTACGGTACGTGAGATATTTGATTATGGAGCTTATGTTACATTAGACGAGTATAACGATTTAAAAGCTTATCTCCCATGGAGCGAGATCGCTTCGCGTTGGGTTAGGAATATACGTGATGTTATACGAGAAAATCAGAAGATAGTTGTTCGCGTTATACGTGTTGATAGGAGGAGAAAGACCGTTGACGTATCTCTTAAGAAGGTCCCGGAGAATGAGAAAAGAAAGAAGATGCTCTGGTGGAAACGTTATCTTAAAGCGTCCAAGATCATAGAATTTGTAGCCGAGAAAATAGGTAAGACTCTTGAAGAAGCATATAAGGAGGTTGTTTGGAAACTTGAAGACTATTATGGCGACCCATTACTTGGTTTAGAAGAAGCTGTTCTACGTGGAAAACAAGCACTCGCTGAAGCAGGTGTTCCGGAGGAATGGCATGATGTCTTAATAGAGGAGGCTAAGAGACATGTACGTATTAAGTCTGTTAAGATAAAAACTATTTTATTCCTACGTAGTCTTGCTGGCAATGGTGTTGATAGAATTAGAAAAGTCTTAGAAACAGTATATGAAACTATAGCTAAGTATGAAAACGTTAAAGCCCGTGTATACCTACTAGGCTCGCCTAGGTACGTGGTAGAGATAAGTGGTCATGACTATAAAGAATTAGAGAAAATATTAAGTGAAGCCTTAGGAAACGCCGAGAAAACAGCTAAGGAATTAGAGCTAGAATTTAGGTATGAGCGTGTAGAGACATGAAATGGTTGCTAAGAAAATGTATAAAGTGCGGAAGATATACATTAGCGCAGGATAAATGTCCTTATTGTGGCGGCGAACTATACGTTCCCCACCCTCCTCGTTTTAGCCCTGAGGATAAATATGTAGCGTTGAGAATTAAGATGAAAATCGAAAGTAAACAACTGGATCTAAGCAGGAAACCCTATTACTACGTGGATTAAATACTATATACAGCTGGTTTTCCTCCCCTATATTCGCCGTAAACGGGTATGGGGTATCCGCATCTTGGGCATTTACCATTATCAAGATAATATTCGACAACACCATAGTTTCTTCTAATAATTAATGTTTTACCACATCTTGGGCATCGAGTATCCTGGTACTTTTGTTCATGGATATTCCCTATATAAACAAACTCTACGCCAGATCTCTTTGCATACTCGTATATTTCATATAGTTTTTCAAATGGTGTAGGTGGTGTTGTGAATTTATATGCTGGGTAATATCTATTGATGTGTAAGGGGGTTTTGGGCCCTAGATACTCTAGATGTTTCTCTACTATCCATTCATAGCATTCTCTCCAATCATTAACTCCCGGTATAACCAAGTATACCATTTCAACGTGACCACCATTATCTACTATGTATTTCGCATTACGATAAACAATCAATGGGTCGCCGCCAAAGTATTTACGATAAGTATCTGGACAGCCCTTGATATCTATGCTAAAACCCGTATAGCCTGCCTCAATTAATTTCTTAAGAACACCCATTGTCATATAACCGTTGGTAACCATTGAAAGATATAACCCATGTTTTTTAGCCTCAAAACCCACATCCAATAAATACTCGGCATGTATAGTTGGTTCATTAAAACTAGCACATAGCCCGTCTTGTCCCCATTCAATAGCTTTACTAACAAGCTCTGATGGAGATAATAAAATAGAGTATTCACGTCTAGGCTTAACCATGCTTAAATGATAGTTTTGACACCATGGACACTTAAAGTTGCAACCCCAACCACTAAATGTTAAAGCCCAGCTCCCGGGATAATAGTGGAACAACGGTTTAATCTCAATAGGTCGAGGTTCAACAGCGCTCAAGAGACCATAGCCTATATCGTACAACTTGCCATCATGATTCACATAATTACCGCAAAAACCAGTTAATCCAGGTGCAAGTACACAGCCTCTCTCACAAACCAAGCATTTAACAAGCTTACGATCCTCTCTATACATCTCCCAAAAACTACTAAGTCTCAAACCAGCCACCCAATAACTTAACTTGGCGAAAAAGAAAAATATAAAAAACCCGTCAATAAATCAAAAATACTACGAAAAAGCCCGGGTAGTATAGCCCGGCCTAGTATGCGGGCCTGTCGAATGTCCCTCCCCCACCGCCCCCTACACTATTTTATCGCTGGCTTAATAGTAGCTGAAGGAAGTTTTGGTAAAAAGAAATATAAGAACCAAGGTAGATTTACATTCACTAATTCACTAATATTGATCCAAAACTCATTAAACTAGTTTACATTTTCTTAACTGAATACCTAAAGATCCCGTCACATAAGATATTTATTTATATAACATATAATTGCGAAATAAGTAATCTAAATCATGAACAGGTTAAAGAGTTTTGGAGGAAAACCTTAGGGGTAACTGAGGAAAGGATCAAAATTTATCCATACTACAGAAAAGTCAAACAAGTCAGGAAAAGGAGCAAATACGGTATATGTCAGATCAGAATAAATGATAAAGTGGCGAGAAGAAAGATAGAAAACTTTATAAACAACATACTCTTTAATCTTAGAGTGGCGGTGGGGGAGGGACATATAGAGAGCCCGTGACCCGGGTTCAAATCCCGGCCCGGGCGCTCTTCTACTATCTTCTCAAGCTAATGTTCATTTGAAAATAATATAGATAAACCGTGGTATTTCTCGTTTCAGTAATGTTGTGTTAATTTAGAATAAATAGTTGTTAGCTCTTCTTAACCTACAATTGTAGTGATCTACGATGGTTTTAGGTGATATTGCTTGAATGACTATTTACTTGGTTTATCTTGTGTTTTTACATCAAGTATTATCTGGGGCGTTTCCCCAGCATTAATAAGTAGGTATGGTGAAAAAGTATCTGAGACAGCGTTCACAGCTGTTAGGAGTTTATTTGGTGTTACTGGTCTTATCTTCGTATTCTTCTTCATACAATTTACTAGTACTAGTATTTCATTAAATGGGCTTGTTATCGTATTTATAAGTGCTATTCTGGGCCCATTAATAGGCCCGATCATGTATATAAAGACTATAAAATTAATTGGGGGAGGTAACGCTGTAACAATTAGTTATCTCTACATATTCTTTGCCCAAATCTTCTCAACCATATTTACTGGCGAGAAACCATTATTGTACCTATATATTGGTTCGATGATAGCCTTACTCGGGATATACTACGTATACGTAGGCGAGCAAAGAGTAGTGAGTGGAAAAGGCTTAATATACGGGTTAATAACAGCATTATCGTGGGGTATGGCGTCAACAATATTAAAGATAGCATTAGGAGAGGGTGATCCTTTATCAATAGCTTTGCTGAGAAACCTCTTCACACTATTACTATTATTACCCTTAACGTTTAAGGAGTGGAGAGAAATATTTAGGGACAAAGGAGTATTATTCACCGTCTCATTTACTGGCGTATTAGGCTTAGGTATTGGGATGTGGTTGTTTATAATAGCTATTGAGAAAATAAGTATTTTGTCCACAGTACTTATCACGAGTATAACACCAATACTTACACGAATTCTTTCAACACATATAGCGCATGAAAAACCCAATCTCTAGAAAGGCATACATGGGTACACTGTTGACTTCGCTCGGCATAGCAATTGGGCTTACCAAGTTCTAAACTATAATAGCAGTTACTCAACTATCATAAATACATAGTGATGAAGGCTAGATTATCTAAAAAGTGATGATGGTTTCTGGTGCTGACTAGGTAAGACTATGTACTTATTACAGGGTTATTCTTATATATACGTTCTCATCAGCTTTATTACTGATCAGTTTCTCGATTAATTGTTTTTCAATTACAATTAATTCTTTATCCTCTAGTAGTTTTTCAATGTAGTTGCTGGGTAGAATAAATGATAAATCGTCTAACTCCACTTTTCTCAGGAATTCGCATTTGGCATATCCGGATAAATGGTGGCGGGGGAAAGGTTGTTTAACTTCAATATATTTACATAAATAGATCTTTGCTGATACCATAGCGTTAAGCCTCTGCTTTCTTAATCTTGGCCTTAACCTTCTTTTCGACAAGACCCTTAATTAAAGCTATAGCATATATTATAGCCTCGGGCCTGATCGGGCAACCGGGTACATAGAATACGTGATCTACAACTATACCTTGTTGTTCAAGGATTTTTAATAATTCCTTAGCACCACCTATTGTCGAGTATGTATCATGCCATATACCGCCTCCAACACCACATGAACCCATAACAACCAATATCCTTGGACGCGGGACAGCCTCAATGGCTCTAATAACTTTTGGTAAAGCCTCCAACGTTATAGGACCCGTTAATAAGATAGCATCTGCGTGTCTAGGGCTAGCAACTAGTTTTACACCAAATCTCTCAGCGTCAAAATAAGGCGTTAATACGTCTAGAATCTCAATATCACAGCCATTGCAACTACCCGTGTTTAAATGAAAAACCCATATACTTTTCTTTAAAAACCTACTCACTAGTAACACCACCTCTTCTTTTCTCAAGAGCTTTTAACAACTTGTTTCTTCTGCAATTAGGACATTTATCTATGTAATTCTCAGTAACTGGTACTTTTTCGACAACATAGCGTTTCTGTTTAATAGTAGAGTATCTGTTGCCACACTCACTACATTCTCCACGCGTATGTATCACGATCTCGTATAAGTCACTGATATCATCAGTTGCCAATTCGAAATCTCGGGTACCCTTTATAGCGCCTACAGGGCATACGTCGATGCATCTCCAACAAAATATGCATCGTCCGATAAAGTATTTGAGCACTAGACTTCCATTTTCTTCAACTAATTCTAAAGCATTTGGTGGACAAGCTATTACACATGCACCACATCCAATGCATTTTGCCTCGTCAAACTCGATCCTACCGCGAAACTCATTAGACATTAATGGGGGTTCATAGGGGTACCTACGAGTTGCTCTTCCAACTTTACTTGCTATAGTTAATATTTTTACAAAACCAAGCTTACTAGGCATAAGAGACACCCCGTGAACCTTTTATTACGAGTTTCATTCTTACACCATCTTTAACAACATATATACGATCGGTGCATGAGAAACAAGGATCTATGCTGGCAATAGTTAATGGAGCGTCAGCCAATGATTCTCCATTAAGCATTACCTTGAGAGCAGGAATATTATTATATGTAGGGGCCCGTACTTTCCATCTATAAGGCTTACCCCTACCAGTTATTACTAAATGAACGTCTTCGCCACGGGGGGCTTCTACGACAGAAACTCCTATTTTGTATTCCGGGATATCGAATTCCTCAAGCATGATCTCTCCCTTAGGTATATCCTTTAGCAGTTGACGTATTATCTTGATACTCTCAAAAACTTCATCAACACGTACTAAGAATCTCGCGAGATTATCGCCATCATCATATACTGGTACATCAAACTCTACGCGATCATAGGCTGCATAGGGCAGATCCCTTCTAATATCACGGTCTAAACCAGAACCTCGAGCTGTTGGTCCTACAACTGATAATTTACGAGCATCTTCTTTAGGTAAAATACCAGTTCCTTTTAATCTTTTAATGAGCTCTGGAACACTAGTCATTGTATCAATTAATTTTTTAACGCTTTTCTCAACTAGATCAAGTGTTTCGAGAACTTTCTGTTTCTTGGAATCATCTATATCTTTCCTAACACCACCAATTAAGTTGATACCATATGTTTTCCTACTACCAGTTAAAAGCTCAGCTATATACATTACCAGTTCCCTAATCCTCCATGTATGCATAAACCCAGTATCATATCCTAATACATGCGCAGCTACACCGATCCATAGTAAGTGGCTATGTATTCTCTCGATCTCCAATACTATACTTCTTATATACTTAGCCCGATCAGGAGGATCTATGCCAGCAGCTTTCTCTATTGCCTGTGCATAACAAACGCTATGTTCAAATCCACATATGCCACAGATCCTCTCGGCTAAGAAATTGACTTGCTGATAAGTAGTGCGTGACTCGCCGAGCTTCTCAATACCCCGGTGTACATGGAATCCACGGTATTTAACATCAACTACTTTCTCTCCTTCAACATATAACTCAAAATACTCGGGTTCGTGGAGTGCTGGATGGTAAGGCCCAACTGGTACAACAGCATATTCTGTTGATTCACCTATTTTCTCGCCAAAGATCGATGCTTTTACGCGATAGTTATATGGTGTATCCTTACGTAAGGGGTATAGATTTTTAGGCCAACTAGGCGGTAGAACCAATCTATGTAATTCACGGTTTTCAAATTTTATACCAAGTAAGTCATAAGCTTCTAATTCACACCAATCAGCTGCTGGTACAATGTCCTTTATACTAGGTAAAACAGGGTTTTCGGGGTCAGCATATGTTTTAACAACTATGTTTAACCCGTGCTTATCATCACCAAAAATATGATATAAGGCGAAGTATCCATTTATTTTCCTCTCATCAGAACCAGCACATGTTCTATGATAGCAGTCCATTTTCCAATAGAGTATTTCTGAGAGAGGCCTTAGTTTCTCTTTGTCAATAGTTATGAATATAGTATCACCTTTATACGTGAAATGTCCGTTAAAACTCCTTGCTACTTCCTTATATTTTTCAAGAATGGAAGGATCAGACATTGCTATTTCACACTCCAAGAACGTATCCGATTAATGATAATATTGTTACCACTAAATAAATCTTTAACAATGTTATAGGCGCTAAATCTACACGACTTCTACTAAGTATTGCGGCTATAATAGAGTATATAACCCATAATATAATGGTTGAAATAAACGATATAGTAAGTAATAGTATTGGCTCGGATACGAATAAGCTGAAAAGCAGTGCGGACACGAGGAATTTTACGAAAAACCGCTTTAAATGTATACTTAGAAGAAATAAACCTAGAAGAGGACCACTAAACTCTATCATTAAACCAGATGCCAGCTCTGGCTCGGCTTCAGCTATATCAAATGGCACTCTACCACTTGATACATAACTATTCATGAATAAACCTATAAATACGACAATTAGATAAAATGATAGACTAGGTGGTGTTATCGAGAAACTGGTAAAGCCAGTATAGAGTATATAAAGTCCAAGCAATATGACGAAGAAAACTTCATTAACTAAAGTAAGCACGATTTCGCGGGAAGCCCCGATGACGGAGAATGGGTTAGGTATTGTAAAAGGTATTGATATAAAAACAGTTTGAAGAATAATAAATAATGCAGCCAATATTAATAGATCATATGGTGTCAAGGGATGGATAATTATTATAACTAAGTAAATAATTGTAAACAACTGTAACGTGAAGTAAAGTATAGTTAACATAATTGAATGCAGAGAATTAGGTGGAATAACCAATTCTTTACCAAATAACTTAAGTATATCATACCACGACTGAGTTAGAGGAGGCCCTATCCTACTATGTATTCTAGCCTTTATCTTACGTTCAATACCATCAAGTAATGTCGGTAATAATAACGAGAGTAGAGTTCCGGTGAATATAGCGATATATTCATACATTATTCTCACCTCATTACATAGAGTATTAAAACTACCAATACAAGCATTAAAGTTAGAAAACCATACCATAGTGAAACTATAATCATGGAATCAATCATAGATATTTGAAGCAGATTCACTACACGTGATATTCTCTTAACAAGGTAAACTATTAATGATAAGAGTTTATCACCAAAACATACTATCCTAACTAGGAAATACTCGATAATGGATGGTAAAGATAAGTTAAACTTAGCTATACCTGTCTCAAACTTATTCAGTATTCTCTCAAGATATCGTATTACAGAACCAGCTAATGAACTCATATCTCAATACCCCCGACCCATACCTTCTTCTCTTTCTTTCCGACTCTATTCCTAATGAGAAGTGTAAGAATTAGTGTTGCAAGGCTTAAAACATATACTACAGCCACTACAAGGTCAATTGAAGCATTTATACCTACGATTAAAAGTAACGGAGTTAAAACAATAGATGTGCATGCAGCCAATACTTCTGAGAATGTCTGAGAACCAGTTAGCTCTATGGTTGTTTTTACTGGTTTTGACTTATACATTGAAGTATATACCGAGAGGTATTTAACCGAGTATATTATCGAAAATACTGATGCAAAACTAACACATGCTATAATAATTATAACGATTAATGGCGCAATACGTAGCAATCCAAATAATATTACAAGCAGTGAGAATTTAGCTAAGAACCCTATCGTAGGTGGTATGCCTATTAATGATAAAAACGTTACTATAGAGTAATCATATACCTTTCTGGCAAGCTGTGCTAAATACCCTAATCTATAGATGTCTCTAGTATTTGCTAATAATTCGATAGATGCTATATTTAAAAATGCTTGAATCTTAACAAATCCGTGATAAACCACGTATATTAGGATCAACCTAGTTAAGATCTCTTCATTGTATGGTAGGAGTCCAAGGATCATAGTCATTATACCATAATATCCCATTGAACTATAGCTCATTATCTTTTTGAGATCGCTGTGTATCGTTGCTGAGAAGAAACCATATATTGTTGTTAATATTCCTTGGAGCAGGAGAAGAGTTACATAAGTATTTATGTCTAGTTCAAGTAACCAATATATTCTTAATATAGCATAGACAGCCATTTTTGACATTAAACCGCTAAATATAGCTGTAGCTGGTGAAGGTGTTTTAGTATATGTTTCTAGTAACCATATATGGAGAGGTACTTGTGCAAGTTTTGTAGTAAAACCAATTAGCACTAGCACTGTTAGTAAGGGGTTTAACTTAATACCTAGCAAGCCAAGCTGTGCTAAGTCAAGCATTAATGCTTTATCAAAACCTACATGCATCACTGGCAATGCTAGTAATACGAAAAGTGATATATCGCCAGCTGTAACGCATACAACCAAGTATTTTATAACCACGCTGAAGTTTCTCATACCTCTCTCAAGCATTATTAATAAAGTACCCGTAAGCTCCACGATTATCCACATCACGATAAACTCTACTAATTTCTGCGATGTAAAGAACATCATTAAAAACACGAGCGAGATGTCGATAATAACTTGAAGTGACGAAATCTTACCAAACATGATCCTTAAATATCCCTCACTATAGAAACTTATAATGATCGAGCCTAAAGTAACTAGAAATAAGAAAACCGCGAGTATTAAATCAATATGTAAGCCTAGCAATGGTAGTACTATCCATGGTGATATGAAAATGACGAATCTTAGTACTTTACTTAACCTATAGCTCTTATCAATAATCTTATCAGCATATACTACGCTAACAACTGCTACTAAATAGTAAATATATTTAATGATAAACGGATCCATTGCTATCCTCTCCGCATAATATTATTTACTAGATATAAGAATATGAGCAATACAGGTGCAGCCATAGAGTAGATAAGCACATATCCTTGGAAACTGGTAAAGGCTAGTAGAGCTAGGGTAAATAATATATTTGAAAGCCCAGTAAATAATACATAGTATTGTTGTGTAGCGTTTATTTTTGAAGTTTTAAAAACGAAGGATGCTTCACCAAAATATGCTTTTACATAATGGAGGCCGATCATTATTGATAATACTATATAACATATAACTGATAATAGCACGCCCATAGACACCGGATCATGTATTCTAGTAATAAGCACTAAAACTGAAAACAACTTAGATGTAAAACCAGCTGTTGGTGGAAAACCTACTAATGATAAAAATGCCAGCATACCACCTAAGACGGATATTGGGGTTATATTAACTAACCCTCTTAACTTATGAAGATATCTGAAACCAGTTATCTCCTCAATAATACCCATGTCTAGGAACAATGTTGTTTTATACCCCATGTGTGCCATTACGGAGATTATTAATGTAGCTAAAACATCCACGTCTCCGGTATATAGGTAATAAGCTAATATTGAAATAGCAAAACCATTACCAGCTATTGTGCTATAAGCTAATAGTTTCTTACCATCACGTTGAATAATAGCTTGTATTCCACCGTAGATCACAGAGATTATGCTTAATGTTATAAGTATATAGATTAGTGGCGGAAAATTAAGATTTACAAACATGTTAATCCTAAGTAAACCATAAACGCCCATAGCCGTCATAACACCACTTAATAATGCTGAGGCTGGTGAAGGAGCCACTGTATGTGCACTAGGTAACCAGAAATGTAGTGGAACTAATGCCGATTTAGTAATAAAACCTAGAACAAGTAGAAAGACCATGTATCCAGGGATTGATACTCGGTTTAACGATAAAACCCAGAAAGGCTCTATTAACGGTTTTAGGCTAAATTCTCCTGCAAAAGACACGATCATCGAGGCCGTGATGAATATGGAGATATATATTGTCGTGAAAACAGATAGTTCGAATGTTAATGCTGATAAGAAAAGGAAAGTCTCGGAGGAGCGTGTAGAGCCTTCTATACTATGTTTTTCACCAATACTTATTAATAGGAAGCCTATGATTTCAGCAGTTGTCCATGCTATTACCAGCCCTAGTATATTAGGTGATAAGAACGCTATTATCATTGACAACGCGAATAGATCTATAAATAAATCAGTATATGACGGATAATTGTTATTCCTGACATAATGTATTGAGTAAAGTGATACAAATAAGGCTACATATAGTGAGCATAACCCGTAAATTAATGAGAGTGAATCAATCATACCGTTTAAGTAAAAGTATATGATGAGAATTAAAAGGATCATATAACCTATTATTTTGAATTTAGACTTATCACTAGTCTTAGAAGTCTTGAAAGCTAAGAATATAGGAATATACGGCGTTAATAGTAAAAAATATGTAAGATAATATAGGCTCAACCCTGGTGTCCCTCGGAAAGAGACTCATAACGTGTTTTTGCAAACATCTCAGCTGTTCTATGCTTAACCGTATCAAAAACTGTGGCTTCAACACCATATACTATAGCGTTTGTTGGACAGATCGCTGAACAAGCTGGCTCTAAACCCACGGATCTATAAGATCTACATAGATCGCATTTAATTGATACACCAGCACGGGCATCTAACTCGGGTATGCCGAATGGACATGCATAAAGACATGCCATACAACCAATACATTTACTTTCAACAACATATACTGCTCCTTCTTTATCACGAGTCATAGCACCGGTTGGGCAGACATCAACACATGGTGCTTTTCTACAGTGAAAACAAGAGATTGGTATATCCAGCCCTATAGCTGTCCTATATAGTTTAATAAATGGTACCCCCTCGTGTATAAAGTCACAAACGGCCTCACACGAGCCACAACCAATACATTTACCGAGATCAATTACCCTAATAAACTTGGACTGATCGTCTTTTTCAACTTGCTTCTCTAATTGAGCAGACATAGAACCACCCCTTAAGGAGCTGGGACGGGTTTAGATAACTTCGCTTGTAACCAGTTATCTAAATATTTAGCGGCGTAAAGCCCGGATTTTATTGCAGGCCCTATTCTCGTAGGACCATTAACAACATCGCCTGCGGCAAAGATTTTGGGATTCCCTGTTTGCATAATATTGTTGACCTCGATTGTGTTCCACTTAGTTAGTTTTATACCAAGTTTATTTAAGGCCTCCTGATCTTCTGGAGAAACAGGTGGTGTGGCTCTCTCACCAGTTGCAAACACTATTATGTCGGCCTCGATCACGAACTCAGAACCAGGTATTGGTATGGGTTTTGGCCTGCCACTTTCATCGGGCGGCCCTAATTGCATTTTCTGGAATTTAACGCCTTTAGCAACGCCGTTTTCAACTATAACTTCTACGGGCGATGCTAACTCCATGAAGTTAACTCCTTCTCTCTCTATCCTTTTAATCTCAAAGATCCCTGCCGGTGCTTCTTTTATTGTTCTACGGTAGATTAGATAGGATTCAGCGCCATCCCGTAAAGCTTGTTCAGCGGCATCGACTGCGCTATACCCACCTCCAATTACTATTACTTTCCTACCAATAGGTGGTTTCTCATTTGTTAACCCGAGCTCGTATATCCTATGCTTATATAGGTATTCAACGGCAGTATATACTCCTTTAGCATCTATACCGGGTAGTTTAGGTACTCTTGAAATCCATGTGCCAGTTGTTATTAATATTGCATCATATTTCTCAACTAGTTCTTCTAAAGAAACTTGTTTCTCCACATACTCGTCTCCTTCTTCATGAACTTGTTTTCCAGCATAGACTTTTGTTTTCAAGATAAAGTTAACACTGAATTCCTCCTTTAGCTCCTCAATGCCTTTCATAACGTTTTCGCGTGGTATTCTCCATGGTGGTATCGCAAAAATCATTAATCCACCAGCGAGTGGTTGTTTATCGTAAACATCAATATTATAGCCACGACACGATAAGTATCCAGAAGCCGCGAGACCTGCGGGTCCAGCGCCAATTATTGCCACATTTAGATTGTTCGATTCTGGTTTTTCTTTGCACATGAATGTGAATTTCATATAATTAATCAATAATAACACCTCGCTAGATAATAAGGGTACGGTAAGATAGCGTCTCTTTATTAATTCAACTCCATGGAAATACTAAACTTGGTAGACGTACATAAACTTTTCTATACGTGTATGTACGAATCCACATATATCCCACCATGTATATATACATATATACACGTCATATTTGTCAAATAAATGTTTAAATATAGTTCTAGATACGAAATAAACATCTAAGGTGGTAGATAATGCGGTATAGATTATTTGCGACAGATATAGATGGTACATTAACCCCTGATCGTAGATCTGTAAACATATGTTTAAAGGCTATTCAAAAACTTAGGGAATTAGAAAATACGGGTATAAAAGTTGTTCTCGTATCAAGTAATGCTTTACCAATAGTTGTTGGTTTGAGAAAATATCTTGGTTTAACTGGCCCCACAATAGGTGAAACCGGTGCGCTTATCTATTTTGGTGGAGACCGAATTGTTCATTTAACCGATTATACAGCAGAAAAAGCGTTGGATGACGTCTTAGATATTTTTAAAGACTACGTTGTTAGTTCATGGCAGAATATTTTTAGACTGCATGATTTTGCATTGAAAATACGTGACAAATATAGTGATAGATCTTACGAAGTATTTAAGAGTGTAAAAGAGTATGTTGAGACAAAATACGATTACATAAAGACTGGTTTCAGTGGTTATGCTATTCATTTAACCCCGATAGATGTCAGTAAAGGTAAGGCATTAAAGTTCATAGCTAGCGAATTAGGCATAGATCGTAGCGAAATCGTCTGTGTCGGAGACAGTGTAATGGATATTGATCTTATAAGAGAGTGTGGATTAGGAGTTGCAGTATCAAATGCTGATGAAGAATTAAAGGAAAAAGCTGATTATGTTACAAGTAAACCAAGTTGTTATGGAGTAATAGAGCTTATCGATAAGATAATTAGAAAAAGTTCATTTTGAAGCATTAACTATAGCTTCGATTATCTTCTTATATCCTGTACACCTACATAAGTTACCCTCTATAGCCTTGATCACAGTTTCTGGTTCAACTTTACCGTATTTCTTTAATAGAGCATAAGCTACTAGTATAAAGCCTGGTGTGCAGAAACCACATTGTATAGCTCCTTTCTCCGCGAAAGAACTTATAATTTTCTTATAGAGCTCATCATTATATAATCCCTCAATAGTGGTTACTCTATGTCCGTCTGCCTGAACAGTTAATAACATACAAGAGTATACGGGCTCGTCATCTAATAATACTGTGCAGACGCCACATTCTCCTCTCTCACATCCACGTTTAACGCTTTTAACCCCTAACCTATGCCTTAGTGTGTTTAATAGTATCTCGTTAGGCTCTACATCAACTTCTACTTCTTTGCCGTTAAGAACGAATTTCACCCTCACATTATTCACCTCTTTAACATTTTAACAGCTTCTAAGAGCGTGTCATGTACTAAAACCTTAGATACTCTCCTACGATACTCTGCGGAAGCTCTTATGTCAGATATAGGCGAAATATCATGTATAACGAGCTTACTAGCCTCTTCCACTACATTCTCACTAACTTCTCGTCCAATTAAGTATTTCTCTACAGTCTTAGCTCTAACTGGTGTTGGAGCTATAGAGTTAAGGGCTATTCTAACATCGCTAAACTTGTTATCCTTAACCTTAACAAGCGTAGCAACGGCAACTACTGATAATGTGAAGGCGTTTCTACGGCCAAGCTTCATGTATGAATAACCATAGTTGTTTTCAATAGGTATTCTTATCTCTTTCAGTAATTCGTTCTTAGAGAGAATAGTTTCACGTGGTCCTTTGAAAAACTCGTGAATACTCACTACACGATCACCGTTGACACTGGATAACACTAGTTCTGCATTATATACCATTAATGGTGGTGCTGTATCTGCAGCTGGAGAAGCATTACATAAATTACCACCAATAGTAGCTCTAACTCTTATCTGCCAACTAGCCATATTATATACAGCCTTATAGAGTAGCGGTAGTTTCTCCTTAACAATATTATTTTCCAATAGCTCTTGCAACCTAGTAAGAGCTCCTATCTTAACCATATTATTTTCTACTATTATGTAGCGTAGCTCCTTAACCTCGCTTATATCGACAATATTACGAGGCTTATATCTTCCGATCCTCATATCTATTAATAAATCGGTTCCACCAGCCAGTATCTTGTAGTCGTCTAACTTGTCAATAAGATCTAATGCTTCTTCTAAACTTTTTACTTTGTAATAATTAAATTTATGTAGAACGTAGAACATATTTTATCACTCCTCCTCAATCAGCTTTAAAATCCTCTCGGGAGTTAACGGTAGTTCACGTACACGTTTACCTAGTGCATGAGAAACAGCGTTGGCTAACGCGGCCGGAATAGGGATAAATGCCATTTCACCAACACCCTTAGCTCCGAAAGGCCCGTATCTAAACTTGTCCTCGACATAGACAGGCTTAGCTATATCTAATGGTACATCACTGGCCGTTGGTAAAACGTAATCTGTTAGATCAGCATTAAGGATCTCTCCTTTATCGCCGAACTTGATCTCCTCATACAATACATATCCTATGCCCTGTGCAATAGCACCTTCTATCTGGCCCTCAACTTGTATAGGGTTAATTATCTTACCAGCAGCTAGGCCTGGCCAAGCCTTTAATACACGAACTTTACCAGTCCAGGTATCTACCTCTACAAGCACAGCTACAGCTACGAAACTATATGCTGGATAAGCGAATCCTTGTCCTCGTTCATCATCAAACTTACCCTTAGGTAGGTAGAAGTAACCTGTAGCGGATAATTCAACACCCTTACTATAAGCTTCTTCGACTAGTTTATGCCATTCTATCTCTTTACCAGTTTTTCTAGAGTAGAACTTGCCATTCTCTACAACTATATCATCTACATCTGTTTGTAACAAATCACTCGCAAGTTTAACAAGCCTCTCCCTAAGTTTCGCAGCAGCCACTAATACTCCAATAGCACCTATACTCGTACCACGTGAAGCGTGAGTAGCACCAGTATCTGGCGCGTCAGTTGAACCAAATACTATATTGATCAGTTCAAGTGGGGCTCCTAAAACCTCCGCTACTATCTGTCTATGACTACTAGTCGGGCTTCCCTGCCCCATCTCAACAATACCAGTATATACGCTTACTGAGCCATCTCTTTCTATCTTGATATAAGCATTACTCCAATCCGGTACACCTCTACTCGTGCTAATACCATGCCATGCAACACCGATCCCGACCCCTCTCTTATACCTCGCGTTTCTCATATTCCACTCTTCAACCTCTCTTCTAATACGCGCCCAGCCCATATTATTAGCTAGTTTCTCAACCATCTCAGCAACTCCAACCGATTCTTCTAAAACTTGGCCAGTAATAGTATCCATTCCAGGACGTAGTAGGTTCTTTAGACGAAGCTCGACAGGGTCCATTCCAAGTCTTTTGGCTAATTCGTCCATTTGAGCCTCAACAGCAAATTGTATTGAGGGGTTTCCAAAACCACGGAAGCTGCCCTGAGGCACTTTATTAGTATATACGCAGTATCCGTCAACCCAAGCATTAGGTACATAGTAGGGGCCGGAGGAGTGCATAGTCGCTCTCCACAATATATATGGGCCCCGGTTTGTATAGGCTCCGGTATCATGTATGATCTTCACCTTAATAGCTTTCAAGTACCCATTATCGTCAACACCGCTTGTATACTCAATAACAGTAGCTTCTCTCTTAGGATGAATCCTAATTGATTCTTCCCTACTATACATTAGAAAAGCTGGTTTACCAGTTAAGTAAGCCACTAATGCTGCTTTAGCGGCAACAAGAGGTCCCTCGTCATCTTTACCTCCGAAAGCGCCTCCTATGTATGGTGTTATGATTCTGATCCTTGATGCAGGTATACCCAGTACTTTAGCCGTGATCTTCTGTGCTAAATGAGGGTATTGAGCACACGATATTATATTGATCCTCCCTTCTACATCGGGAATAGCTAATGCAGCCTCAGTCTCTAGGTAAGCGTGTTCCTGATGATGAGTCCTATACGTGTTAGAAACTATAATACTAGATCTGCTAAATCCCTCCTCAATATTTCCTTTCCTAACCTTAGTTCTAAAAGCTATATTAGATCCGTTCTCTTCATGTACCAAAATACTAGTGTTTTCTATAGCCTCCAAGGGGTCGAAGAGTGGAGGTAATGGTTTATACTTAACCTCTACATACTCAACAGCTTTAAACGCATCCTCAATATCCCATGCAGCTACTAAAGCTATTGGTTCCCCATGATACCTGACTTTCTTTTCAGCCAGTAATGGTTGATCGGGCAAAGCGTATCCAACATTATTAATACCAGGTATATTATTTGAGGTGAACACGCCCACGACACTTGGTAGTTCTAATGCTTTACTATAATTTATTTTCTCGATAATAGCGTGTGGCTCAGTGCTTAATACTTGTTTTACAAATAACATTCTACCCGGCTCGTAATAGTCTTCGATAAACTTAGCTTTACCCAAGGCTTTCTCTATAGAATCGCTCCGTGTAACACCCTTACCAACTATAATGTACTTTTCTGCTTCAAACCATTTACGTAAAAGCTCATATGGATCTTCAAGAGACATTTTAGACCACTTTAACATTGTAGAACTCATTTTCTCTAAATATGTTCCTCTTAAAATATAAGTTATTTTCTCAATGGCTTAAGGAAAACACCTAAAGGCTTATCAGTTACAACCCCATTTTCATAGACTATATTACCCCTTAGTATAGTATATTCAATAACGCCTTTCACCCTCCATCCATGGAATGGAGTGATCTTGTTTCGACAGAACATTTTATTCTTATCAATAACTTGTTCACGACTAGGATCAATAATTACTAAATCAGCGTCGCATCCAGGTATTAAACATCCCTTCCTAGGATATAAGTGAAATCTCTTAGCAGGTTTTTCAGACATTAATAGTGGAATATACGTTATAGGAATTAATCCACGTAATGCAGCGTCAAGCATGAGTGGGAGAAGAGTATATGCTCCGGGAAAACCACTACTAGCTTCCCACATATTACGTGTTTTCTCCTCAACACTATGGGGAGCGTGATCAGACGCTATTATATCAATAACTTTGTCACGAACAGCCTTCCATAAACACTCTTTATGTCTTCCACCACGTACTGGTGGATTTACCTTCATAGCGGGCCCGTATTTCTTGTAATCGGTTATATCAAGTAGTAGATAATGTGGATTAGTCTCCCCAGTAACATTGACTCCCATGTTCTTCAACTTCTTCAAAGCATCTACTGCTCCACATGAAGACATATGGACTATATGCACTATAGCATTTGTTTCACGAGCCATTAAACCTATTCTATAGATAGCTATCTCTTCACAAATAGGCGGTCTAGAGTCAACGTGAACTAAGGGATCTGTACGGCCACTACTCTTTACTTTCTCCGTGAAATATTTCACGAGATCCCATTCCTCGGCGTGGAAAGCAAGTGGTACCTTATATTTACCAGACTTACTTAACGCTTCGTATAAGACGGGTTGCGATGGTGGTGGTATATTGCCGGTTGTTGGTCCGAGGAATATTTTAAACCCTATACAACCCTCATTAACCATTGCTTCAAACTCTTCAATATTACCATCATGTATTACCCCATATAAGCCGAAGTCAACATAAGCCTTAGACTCTAACAATTTCTTCTTCTCAAGAAATCTTTCGCGAGTATCAACTGGTGGCAATGTATTAGGCATTTCTAAAACAGTAGTTACACCACCTTGTAATGCATCACGGGTACCATTGGCGAAATCGTCCTTATACTCTAAACCAGGTTCACGCATATGTACGTGTACATCAATAACGCCCGGAAGTATGAGTTTCCCAGAAGCATCAAGTACTTTAGCATTTAAAACCTCTAGGTTCCTACCTATAGCCTTTATTTTTCCTTCTTCAACAACTATATCTGCTTCAATAACTCCAGTGGGGAGAACTATGTGGCCTCCCCTAATAACTAGTGTTTCCATAAACAACACCAGCTGAGGATATACAATTTTATTTAATAACAAAGATATAGAATAATAGTTTACCCGGTCCCTCTAGGTGTTGTTCTTGAGTAAATACGAGTTTATAGGACGTGATTTTATTCGACACGATGGTGTATGGAAAGTAACCGGGAATATCGAGTATGCTAGTGATATAGAACTACCCGGTATGTTGTATGGTCGGATACTTAAAAGTCCTTATCCACATGCGATCGTTGAAAAAATCAATATTGATAAAGCTGTTAAACTAGGAGCTATAGTTGTAACGCCATGGGATGTACCACGTGTAAAGTTTAACCCAAGACTAGTTAGCACGGAGGAGGTAACGTATAAGGATTGGGAGATATTGACTGATCACCCACGTTTTGTTGGAGAATATGTTGTCGCCGTTGCTGCTGAATCAGAGTTCCTAGCTCAAAAAGCATTAGAAGCTCTTGAAGTCACATGGAAACCATTGCCTTTTGTCCTAGATCCTTTCAAAGCTATGGAGGAGAACGCTCCTAGAATCCATGAGCGTGTATTATTGGGTGATAAATGGGTTGATGTAAGAAACAATATTGCGTGTAAACTAGACTATGTTGAGGGGGATCCTGATAAGGGTTTTGAGGAAGCAGATGTAGTTATTGAGCGTAGATTCCATACTAATAGAAGGTATCATATGCAGCTTGAGACGAAATCCGTTGTTGTAAAACCAGAGGTTGACGGTGGCGTCACTATATGGACTACTACGCAAACAATACATAATACGAGGATACTGGTATCGCAGGTATTTGGTATACCGTTGAGTAAAGTAAGAGTTGTTAAGATCCCTATAGGTGGTAGCTTCGGATCAAGTATACAGACAAACCCAGTAGTACTAGTAGCTGTAGCCTTAGCTTTAAAAGCACATAAACCCGTTAAGATCAGTCTCACACGTGAGGAGGATATGTATGAACATTGTAGTTACGAAATGTACTTAAGAATAAAAGCTGGTGCACGTAAAGACGGGGTGTTAACAGCTGGTGAGTTAGAGAACATAATGGATATTGGCGCGCACCAGATCCAGTCCTACCCTCTACTAGGTGTTGCTCTCGGTTGGTTTGTGTCACTCTATAAATGGAGAAACATAAGGTACAGAGGAATAGCAGTATATACTAATAAAGTACCGTCATGTGCTATGAGAGGCTTCGGCAATCCACAAGTTACATGGGCTGTAGAGACTATAGTAGATGAGTTAGCCGAGAAATTAGGAATCGATCCATTAGAGTTTAGATTGAAAAACTATGTAGGCAAAGGAGACGTATTCTGGGGCCAGGGCCCAACAGTTAAATCCATAGTTAAAAGTGACGGAGTACCCTATACACTGAAGAAAGGCGCGGAACTAATAGGATGGAGTGAACGTGGTTCACCAAAGGATAAGAAAGGTCGATATAGGATAGGGATAGGGATGGCACGTGGATTCCATACTAGTGGTGCAGGAGGCCCCTTGTCAGGTACTGTCATAGACTATACTGGCGCTATTCTTAAACTTAATGAAGACGGCACATTAGACTATATAACGGCTTTACAAGACCATGGGGGAGGTACTTTAGATGCTCATATAAAGATTATTGCTGAGGAGTTAAAGGTTCACCCCTCTAAAATAAGAATAGTATATGGAGATACTACAACAACATTATACGATGTATGTACGCATGCGTCGAGAGGAGTGTTTGTAGGTGGAGAGGCAGCACGTAGAGCAGCTCAAGCTTTAAAGGAAAAGATCAAACTATATGCTTGGCATATACTGGGCGGAATAGCGACGCCAGACGCTGTTAAGCTAAAATATGATGAGGAGACTGGTGAAACCCTTATATATATTGAGGGTGTGGAAGATAAGGTTATAACGTTGAAGGAACTAGCAAAAACTCTTTGGCAACGAAACTATGGAACACTAGTAGCAGTGGTATCCTATAGAGCACCTTCAGCTCCTCCCGCTTATACAGCTTGTTTTGTCAAAGTCTTAGTTGATACATGGACTGGAGAAGTGAAGCCATTAAAAGTTGTTTTCGGCATAGACTGTGGAACAGTCGTTAACCCAGGTTTAGCGGCTGGTCAAGCACACGGAGGCTTTGTAATGGGCTGGTCAATGGCTATTCTTGAAAATACTGAATACGATCCAAACACTGGTGAGTTGAAGAATAGAGGATATATAACTGATTATAAGATCCCTACAACACAAGATGTTGTTAACCCAGAGGATTTCATAGTATTCTTTGCTGAAACCCGCGAGCCCGATGGACCCTTTGGAGCTAAAGGACTTGGTGAGGCCGCCACAAACCCGGTAGCGGCAGCAGTTGCAAATGCTATCTATAACGCTATTGGTGTAAGATTTTACGAGCTCCCGATCACCCCTGAAAAAATCATTAAAGCGCTTAACGAGAAAAAGGAGGGTTGAAGACGATGAACTGGAACTTAAACTTATCAAATACTAGGATAATCCCATGCGAGTTCAAATACTATGAGCCATCAAGTCTAGACGAGGCTGTTGAGTTGCTTGATCAGTTTGGTTCTGAAGCAAAGATCATAGCAGGCGGAACTGATCTACTTGTACAGATCAAAATGGGTACAATAAGACCCAAATATATAATTAACATAAAAAAGATTAAGGAGTTAGAAGTAATCGAGGATAAAGGTGATCATTTAATAATTGGTGCTTTAACAAGGTTAAGAACTATTGAGAAAAACAAGATCGTGAAAGAAAGATTCTATGCGTTATATGAAGCGGTTAAATCAATGGCTAGTATACAGATCAGGAACATGGCCACTATTGGTGGTAATTTATGTAATGCTTCTCCAGCTGCAGATACAGCACCACCATTAATGGTATATAATGCAGAACTAATTGTCTATGGGCCTCAAGGCTATAGAAACATATCTATACAAGAGTTCTTTATAGGACCGAAGAAAATAGTTTTGAAGCATAACGAGATATTAGCGTATATTAAGATCCCATATGTAAATAAGAGACATGGCTCGGCATTCATCAAGATAGCGCGTACATCAATGGATTTAGCGAAAGCAAGTGTAGCAACTAAACTAGTTCTCAACGAGAATAATATCATAGAAGATATAGGTATAGCTTTAGGCTCCGTAGCCCCTACACCTGTTAGGGCGAAGAGTGTTGAGAAATACTTATTGAATAAGAAATTTGACCAAGAACTTATACGTGAAGCTAGTAGATTAGTATTACAAGACATTAACCCTATAACTGATGTTCGCTCAACAGCCGAGTATAGGCGCTGGATCTCACAGATCATAGTTTATGATGCATTAATTAAATCATATAACCGTATAAGAGGTGAGTGAAATGATTATAAAATTCAAGTTAAACGGTAAACCCATAGTTGTTGATGTAAAACCTAATGAGTTATTAATTAATGTCTTAAGAGATAAACTCGGCGTTAAAAGTGTAAAATATGGTTGTGGTATAGGAGAATGTGGTGCTTGTACAGTATTAGTTAATGGCGAGCCAGTATTATCTTGTTTAACTCTTGCAGTAGATGTTAATGGTAAAGAAGTTGTTACCGTAGAAGGACTTGCTAAAAACAACCTGCTTGATCCCGTGCAGAAAGCATTGCTTGAAACTAATGCTATACAATGTGGTTTCTGTACACCCGGGTTTATAATAATGGTTAAGAAATTATTAGAGGAGAACCCTAAACCAACGATCGAGGAAGCTAAAGAATATCTACGCGGTAATCTTTGTAGATGTACAGGTTATGTAAACATATTGCGAGCCGTTAAACGATTAATTCACGAAAATAAATAGTTTTAGCCTCTTCACCTCATAATCATATTCTTGGTGTCTAAATTGGCTTCTCTCAAAGGGATAGATATTATCTCGGCTAAACAATTCGATCAAGAAACAATACTTCACCTCTATAGAGTAGCTGAAGAACTTAGAGAGAAGATGAGAAGAGGGGAGAAACTAGATTATGCTAACGGCAAGATAATGGTAACAGCCTTCTTCGAACCAAGTACACGTACGAAACTTAGTTTTCAATTTGCGATGACTAAGTTAGGCGGTACTGTTATCGACTTTGATGTATCAACCTCTAGTGTGTTAAAGGGCGAGACAGATGTTGATACGTTGAAGATCATAGATGGTTATGAGCCAGACATAATAGTTCTAAGACAAAAGAAACCGGGTTTCCCCGAGAAAATAAAGGATTTAATAAATGCAGTTATAATTAATGCTGGCGATGGTTGGAACGAGCATCCTACACAAGCATTACTAGACGTATATACTATTTGGAGGGAGCTAGGCAGAATTAATGGTATAACAATAGGTATCATGGGCGACTTAAAATATGGTAGAACACCTAGTAGTCTCTCATACTTATTATCAAAATTTAATGACATAACAATATACTATATAGCTCCGAAACAATTACAGATAAGAGAAGAAGTCCTTAAATATATCGAGGGTAAAGTTCAGTATGAGTTAATAGATAATGTCGAACAAGTTATTGAGAAACTAGACGTTCTTTATATTACAAGACTTCAAGTGGAGAGGATTGAGGATAAATCTTTGGCTGAAAAACTAAAAGGTAGTTATAGGATTACAAAAGAACTGCTTACTAAATATAAGAAAATGCCTATGATAATGCATCCATTACCGAGAACATGGGAGCTAGATCCAAGTGTTGATGAATTACCACAGGCAAAGTATTTCGAACAAGCACGTAACGGATTATATGTTAGAGCTGCTTTGATTAAAGAGGTTTTAGGTCTTTAATAGAACTCTGTATATGGAAACAATATTTTTTCTAGCCTATCACGTTCAACTAGTATATAGCGTGATTTTCTGAAATTTTGTCTTAAGAGTTTTTCAGCATTATTATACCCAATTAATGATATGAACTTGCGTGTTAATCTATAGCCTTTTGTCGTCAATACAGCTATTTTTATCGGAGGATCAATGTAAAAACCCTTACCTAAAACTGCAAATGTATTGCGTTTTTCTACTCTATAGTAATGGGGACTATATGTTAAAACCGGGTATTTAGATATAGCATCGTTCCATTGACTATTACTTATCTCTATTTTCCTCTCAACAACTAGTCCCCCAACTATATAGACCCCGATCTTACCTTCTTTCCTTAGATTATATAATATTTTACGCATATTCACGTTATCGAAAAACCAGATCTCCGGAGGATACTGTGCTAATCCAGCCATAAAGAGAATTATATCACCTTTCTTTAACTTCTTCTTAGGCAGTCTTGACGGCTTATTCTCCTCGGTATAGAACCCTAGATCGAGACGTGGATCATTATGTATGGCGTTAATCCTGTATTTTGTAAATTTATAGTATGTTATAAGAGGCACGTTTCTACATGGATCAATGATCCTATAGGGATCCATGAATATAGGTTTATCCCGTAAACCCGTAGTTTCAATAATAGGTAGAAGACTTATGCATTGATCATCGTGTAAAACACTATAATACCCTATATTGTTCGTATCCGAAAATACTCTAACTAAAACTAATCCTGTAGAGTCTTTAGGGGTCATTGCCTACACATCCATTCTCTCCAACACTATAATACTATTTGGTTTTGCTCGTTGAAAAACTAGATGATAACAATATCTAATTATTTGCTCTAAACATTAATGTTTTATACGTGTATTAAATATGGGTAATGGTGGTTCTCTTGTATGAGGTAGCACCAGAGGGGTATAGTTGTATATTATTTCTAAGTTTCGATCTAGACGCAGAATCTGCAGAAGTTTACCGTAGAAGTGATCCAAACACGTTAAGCCGTGGTAGATTTGCCGTTTATCGTGGTGTCTTCAAAGTGCTCGAAGTACTAGGTAAATACGGTGTTAAAACAACGTTTTTCACACCATCTTGGGTTATCGAGAGGTACCCTAATATTATAGAGGAGATAGTTAGTAGAGAACACGAGGTCGCTGCACATGGTTATCTTCATGAACGGTTTGATCAATTAAGCGAGGATGATGAAAAAGAAGTTTTTGATAAAACGATCAAGGTCTTTGAGGAGGTAGTCGGTTATAAACCACATGGTTTTAGAAGCCCCTACTGGAAATGGAGTAAATACACATTGAGATACCTATTTGACCTTGGTTTTACCTATGATAGTAGTTTAATGGACGATGAAATACCATATATCATTAAAAGCGGGAATAAACAATTAGTGGAGTTTCCAGTAGATTGGCGTTTAGATGATTGGCCTTACCTTGAATACTATCGCTCTCTGACTCCTCAACAACTACTCAGTCAATGGCTTGAAGAACTAGACTATGCTGTTAAAACCCGAGGGTATTTGTCAATAACTATGCATCCACAATGTATCGGTAGAGGCGCTAGAATAAGGGTTTTAGAAAAACTAGTTGAAAAAGCAGTTAATAGTAAAGCATGGATAGTTAAAGGCGAAGAACTTGCGAAGTATATGCTAAAGAGTATTGGGAAGAAATGGCTCGTAGTACGCGAACACCCAGTATATGAGCATATCTAGTTTGTTCTACTCGTTCTCTCAACCTTATCCATAAGCTCAACGTTTTTCCTAAGCATCAACCCTACCCTCCTAGCCATATCAGCTACTGACGCGTAAATGGGTTTGGCAATGTTTTCTATAAAAGCGGCTTTTCTAACAGCTAATTGGTACGTATTGATGAATGTTTGTGGAATACCGCCATTTAACATTTCAAATAACATATGGTTTATCCTACGCTTAGTTTTAGCATAGATATTCTCGGTTTCTGCTACTTTTCTCAAAGCCTCTAACGCTACAACATAAGCTCCATCGTATTCATCGTTTTCGATAAATTCTGCCAGTTTAAGCAGTAGTTTCGAGTACTCAACACTATAGTTTTTCCATAGGAAACGTAGATAATCACTATGCTCGATAGGTTCTCCTTCGTAAACGCCCTCAACTAGCATGTATGACGCGTGTAGCCTAGTGAGAATATCATTAGCGTATTTTTCATCAACTCTAATTTCTATGTTATGTTTATCAACACTATACTCTATACCCATATTTCTAATATATTCGACGAGTTCTCTCCAAATACTCTCAAGCTGTGGGTAAAGCAAAGTATAGTAATGTAATGGGATCTTCTTACCCCCTATATATGGGAAAAAACCATAGTAGATATACATTATCTATTCCTCGTCAATACATGGTTTGCATATCTAATTATTCACTATGTATTTCACGGTTTATATTCTCCAGCCTTACCATATCCTATAAATATGATCTTGTCGGGGTTTAACGCGTTAATAACCTCTTCGCGGTTAGTTGCAACAATCACGGTTATACCAGCATTACGTGCTAAAGTACCTAGTTTACGGGCAACACGTTGTGCTGTCAAAGGATCTAGGTGTGCAGTAAACTCGTCTATAACGAGTAGATTTGGTTTCTCTGCGAGCAAACTAGCTAGTTTAGCCCTCTCCTTCTGCCCCGTAGATAACTCTGAAAACCTAGCCCTATAGAATACGGCGTCACTTAAACCAACCATATTTAATACCTCAACAGCCGCGACGGCATCCCCGATCTTACTATAGATATGCTCTAGTAATGTTTCAGAACCAAATACTGGTTCAGCCTCGCCTGGTAATAAGTAGGCTATCTTAGTATTCGGCGGTACAACAACTTTCCCCTCTGTAGGGCGGTATTTCTCACTTTCAAGTAATTCTTTCTTAGCAGCACCTATTATCATTCTAAGAAACGTTGTTTTACCAGCACCACTCGCGCCAACAACAACTACTATCTCGCCAGGCTTTATCGATAAATTAACGTTTTTCAACACATATTTCTCCACTACTCTTTTCTCAACACCAAATGCTAGTAAGATATCTCTTAGTTTGGGCGGTAAGCGTTTAACATCTAATACACTTGCATATGTTTTCGTTAAACCCTCGATCCTGATCTCCCCAGCCAGTTTTTCAACAGTACCGTATCTCGACCTATATAGTCTACCACTATGTTCTCTGGCATAAGGATCTTTTTCTAAAAACTCCTTAATCCTCTTTAAAGCCTCATCTGTTAACGGGTACATAAACACTGGTCTACCACTTCCAGTATTCCACATATAGTAAAACCCAGCTTTCTCGAAGAAGGGATTATATTTAGCCATCATAGCTATAGTTTCGACGATATATTTTGGTTTTTTCATCTCAGGTACTCTACGTTCCTTGATCCACTCCACGGTAGCTTTAACGGCTAATATGCCTAAGCCATCGCCACGATAATCTGGGTGTACGACTACCCTAGCAATGCGTGCTGCTCCAGAATTAGCTGTTTTTAAAGCAGTTTCACTCACTTCTTCACCAACAATGGCGCGTGCTACTCTTCTACTATATATGCTACGTAGTTCTCTATAACGTGACATAATAGTTTTTCTCTCCTCAAGAGCTGTTGGCCAATACGTTGGATGAAACCATTCTTTTGGAAATACTTTTTCTCTAATCATTTTCTCGACTCTACCATCTGGTAGTCTACGGTTCATCAATGGTATTGGTGTATCTACGCGTACATAACCCACTATTCTAGGCTCATACTCTTTCCTCCCAATAAGCTCTAGTACCAAGAACCTACTACTAGGTAGACTACCACGTATTTCCTGTAACTTCATAGGTATGTTGCACTTAGGACATTTAGGCTGAATATTAGACTCCATGTACTCTCCACAAACTGGGCATCTCCAAACAGCGACTATCTCTTCCTTGCTAGCATAATGGTGTTGCTCAAGCTCTACTATTTCGAGGTAATCAGCTTCACTAACAGCTTCACGCGCTATAACGCGATACTCATATACTCTTCGCGTATTTAAGGGATCCTTTCTCTCTAAGACATATTCTTTCCTCCACGGAGGCCAAACAAGTATCTCATCATTACCCCAGATCCTATATAGTACGTAGTCGTTAGGACCTAAAACCCAAGTATCGCCAAACATCTTAGGTTCATCCTTTAATACAATTCTTACTTTCTCACCAGCGTTGAACCATTGGGCAATAACGCCGGTCATCCACAAAAATACTTCATGTCCCTTGATCTCAACAGGTAGTATGCCAAACCACTTATATCCTCTACGGCTCATAAGTTTATAGGGATCACGCGTTATACGCGTAACTATATTAAAACCTTTAACACTAAGTTGTTTACTCAAGACCGCTCTCCCACATGTGTGAAGCTAGATTAATATTCTAACAATAACTATATTTT
>CAZVAW010000006.1:0-6087 GCA_964625205.1 uncultured Desulfurococcaceae archaeon | reverse complement strand
GGTTATCCGATCCATTAGCTAATACTTTGCATAAAAGTGTATAGTCTTTTATCTGTTCATAGAGTATTATACTCTCCAAGAACCTAGACGGCCTTCAACACGATCTTTTCTGTAATTAAAATATTAGAGCAGGGAAATAACCATAGTGGCTTTTATTCAGCTTCACGAATTTTAGTTTTTTCAATATCTATGTTATGCACCGACTATTACTTGCTAATTACTCTACTTTTGGAAATAATTTTGTTCCAATATTTGAGATTATATATACAACCTGGATCTGGTGCCATGGGATCATTATAGTATCCATAGGCTCTTGCTCTGCATCCGCCGCATACATTTCTATATGGGCATTTTTTGCAAAAGCCCTTTAATTTATCACGGTCTCGAAGAAGATTAAAAAGTGGTGCATTCAACCATATGTTCCAGAATGATTTTTTCCTAATATTTCCCACGGTTATAGGCATGAAAACGCATGGTGTAACATCTCCATTAGGCTGGATAGCTGCATAGATTCTTCCAGCTCCACAACCGCCTATGAATTCTGCAATTGATTTGACTACTGGATCGTCGCCGACATAGAAATGTGTCGGGGCTACTTCTCTACCACCACTCATTTGCATTGCGACTCTACCATATTGTGGAGCAGTACTTATGATCTGTAGACTTTTTCTTCGTTTCATCTCCCTAAATAATTTTCTTAGTACCTCCTCCCTTTCAAACGGGTCTAGATCAAGCCAAAGATTATCCTTACCCCTACCAACAGGGACGAAGTTAAAGAATACAACTCTTTGAACACCGATCTCTTCTGCAAGGTCAAGAATGTCATCCACCTCATCAATATTCATCTTAGTTAAAGTTACAGCTAATGTGTTACTAATGCCTAGTTCCACGGCATTTTTCAAAGCTTTTACAGCCCTCTCCCATGAACCAGGAACTCCTCTAAACCAGTCATGCTTCTTCGGATCAGCGCTATCAATGGATACCTCAACATATCTTAGACCAGCTTTTTTAGCTTTAATTAAATTCTTCATATCAGCGAAAAACCAGCCACTAGTTGCTACAGCTGCATACATCCCCCTCGAAGCGATCTCTGAAACTATTCTATAAAAATCAGGGTGAAGAGTTGGTTCTCCACCACTCAAAGCTATTGCTGCAACACCTGCTTTATCTAATTGATCCACTAACATTAATTTCTCTTTAAGGGTTAATTCATCAGGCAATGGTTTATC
Organism: uncultured Desulfurococcaceae archaeon; assembly: GCA_964625205.1. Lineage (GTDB taxonomy): Archaea > Thermoproteota > Thermoprotei_A > Sulfolobales > Desulfurococcaceae > CAZVAW01. The sequence goes on along the minus strand of CAZVAW010000006.1, from coordinate 4,858 downwards.
AGCTCTCTGATAACAATGTTTACACCTAAGATTACACATGTTTGTAAAATTCCATACTATAAGGAATGGAGCAGGCATTTTTTGTGGAACAGTAACTCCATAGAGACCTAACCCCTTCATAACTAGCTCAATACCTCTTCTTAGAGCTGGGTCTCTTAAGGCCTCCACAAGTTCCTCCTCTCTTCCACCAAGCGCTCTGACACCGATTCTGATAATAGAATCTACGAGAAAAGCAACAAATCTTGCTGTGATAGGGCAGCTAACATGTTCGCCTGCAAGCATTGATAAAGCATAGTATATTGTTGATTTCTCAATAGTTCTACCATTAATTTCGCCCTTAACATTAGTTGTAGCGGTTCTTAACAGTAGTCTAGAGATTGGGTTATCAAATAATATTCTTACACTTGCAAGAAACGCGCCAATCCCGCTTCTACCATTTTCTTGTCTATTGTTTTCCTGGTTGTTTTGAACCGTTCTATTTCACCAGCATATCTTTTCCTTGATCCAATTAAAGGCTTCTTTTAGAACGATCAGAAATATATTCATGAATCTTCCAGCTTTTATCTCTTCCCTTATGAACCCTAATCTAATATAAAACTTTCTATATGCGTACCTTAACATTTTGCCTAACTGTTTTCTAGTGAAATAGAATCCTCTCATTACAGGCCTTATTGTCGTGTAGTGTTCCCAGTTCCAGTCCTCTATGAGATTATGTTCTTGTGCATAATTGAATAGAGGGGTTCCTGGATAAGGTGTTAAAACCGTGAATTGTGCATAACTTGGTTTAAGCTTAATAGCGAAGTCAACTGTTCTCTTCATATCATCTATAGTTTCCCACGGGAAACCCAGAATAAATGATCCCATTGCAAAACCCCCGATCTCCCTGATCCATTTGAATACTTTTACTGCTTGTTCAAGCCTTATCCTCTTCCTAATCCTATTAATGGTTTCCTGACTAGCTGATTCAATGCCAAAATATAGTGCTTCGCATCCATTATCGTAGAGGAACTTCAAGAATTCCTTATTAACGTGATCTACTCTTGAACCACATGAGAAGAAAATTTCTATACCTCTCTCCTTAAGCTCTTTTATTAAATCATAGACAAATCTCCGGTTAATGGTTAATTCGTCATCTGAGAAAACTATATGTTTAACCTTATATTTATCAACTAGATGCTCTATTTCATCAGCGACTGACTTTGCACTTCTAAACCTAACTCTTCTGCCCCAGAAATAACTAGTTGTACAATATATGCATCCGTAAGGGCAACCTCTACTCGCCATAACATGTGCTACTTTTATAGACTTACCAAACAATGTATACTTGTCCATGGGAAGCAAGTGTCTTGCAGGCCATGGCAAGGAGTCTAGAGATTGAATAAATGGTCTATGACCAGTAACAATTATCCCTGAATCATCTTTGAAAGCTAAGCCTTTAACATTTCTCAATTTCTCTTTATCTAATCCATGTTTCTCAACCACATTTATGAATTCAGCAGTTGTTAATTCACCCTCACCTAGAACGACAACATCTATGTTATTACTTAAAGCCTCCCTATACATAGGAGTAACATGGACGCCGCCAGCGAATACTGGGAAATCCTCTCCTAGCTCTTCTTTAAGTAATTTAACAGCCTGGTATCCTTTAGGAGCAGTTGGTGTTAACATTGAAAAACCTACAATATCTGGATGCCAACTCTTAACCTCTACCAACCAGTCCTTCCATCCCATTTCAAGAGTTGGAGTATCAATAATTTTCACCTTATGACCTTCTCTCTCAAGAACGGCGGCTATCCAAGCAAGACCTAGAGGAGGAGCCTTAATACCGGCAACCTTATATATCTCAAGATTATGTATCTCGGGGGGAAGAGTAAGCAAGACACGCATTAGATACCTCGCCTAAAAAGTAGGTCTCAGAACCATATTTATATTTTAAGATTTCTTAAAATTTTACTGTTTGGCCGGTTTGACTGACCGGTAAGTTTATATAGGCATCTTTAACTATTATTGACTTGGTGGTCAAGTATGGTGAATGTAGCAAGAATAGCCGCTCATCTAAAGAAATACCTAATGGTCTATGTGATATTGGTAATTCTAATTGCTCTTCCTATCGGGTATTATAATGCTGGTTATTTTAAGGCTCATAAAGAAATGATTAAAAATGTAATACTTTCTCTCGCTATAGGGACTCTTCTTCCATCAATGATACAGTTGCGATCTGAGAAGATGGGTAAAGAGTTAAGATCTAAATTTAAGGAGACAATAGTTGCAATGATCATAATATTCATTATTACACCATTAATTGCAATGATATTCGCAAGCCATATCGGTAACAATGTTATTGGTATAGGATATATTGCTGCTAATTCCGTACCTGCATCAAGTGCTTCAGTTGCTTATGTTATGCTTGCCGGCGGTAATATAGAGTTTGCAACAGTTCTAGTTATTCTAAGCATATTTATCGCATTATTCGCCGCACCAACCTATGTAGCTCTATATGCGCAAAGTGTTAACATAAGTTTACCAATAACAGTTTTAGCGGAATCAGTTATAGTGGCTCTTCTACTCCCACTAATTCTCGGACAAATAATAAGGTACTATTTCATAACGAGAAAAGCTAAGAAGCTAGCACGAATTTCTAAGGGGAGTCTCAAATCTATGGGTAAAAACACATTACATGATGACGAAGGAAAAACTAAGGAACACATAGAGAATAAGATAATGAAGAAAATAAAGCCTTACCTATCTATATGGACTATTACCTTCATGTTGGCATTAATAGGTGTTTTAATAGCTAATAAAGCCGGATTACTTATATCGAAGCCAAGCTTAGCACTATATATTATTACTGCACAATTAGTGATTTATGCAACAGTTATATTATCCGTTATAATCGCTAGTAAGATATTGAATATAACATACAGGGACCATATGGCTATGGCTTTTATCTCTTTAACAAAGAATGAAAGCGTTGCAGCAACCATGGCTGTACTAGCTATAGGTCCGACGGCCGCACTTCCGGCTGCATTAATTCCAGCTATACAACCCCTAGTAGCAGTATTATATATTTCATTGTCACAAACTATAAAAAGAGTACTTGGCGAAAAAGGCGGTGAGTAATGGTTAAAGACAAGGAGCTTATAAGGGAGAGGATTATATTAGCTGCAATGAAGATTTTCTCAAGATATGGTTTTTTTAAGGCACCAGTACGTCTCATAGCTGAGGAAGCCGGAGTTTCTAAAGGTCTAGTATTCTGGTATTTTAGGAGTAAACAAGAACTAGTTATAGAAGCTGCTAAACGTAGTCTCCCACTAACAATTATTGACTCATGTCTGCAATCGGGATTAAGCGGTGAAAAACTACTTGAGTGTATTGGGAAAGGCTATATGAAAAAATACAAGGATCCGATACAACGTAGTCTTCTCTTACATACGATGGCTTTAGAATCCCTATATGAAGAAATAGCTAAAGAAATAAATAGTTTATGTGAAGAAAAAATCAATGAAGTAGCGGAAAAAACCTTTGGTAGTTCCTCAGTTGAGGGAAGAGTCGCTATAAGAGCATTTTTCGGAGGACTACTATGCTATATACTCAGAAGACCCAAAGACATAAGTGAGGAAGTTTTTGTAAAGAATCTAGTAAACATAACAATGACAGGTTTTAAAAACAAAGGAGGTCTTAACTCCTACAAAAGACAATACCGTTGACATAATTAACAAATTATTCCTAGCTACCCTATCGTATTAAAAATGGTTATTTAACTATAAAATCGAGGAAAGTAATAGTGCTAAACTAGCCACGAAAGACGCGATCCAGGATCAATTCACATAATATTATGGTTGCGAAGTCTTTTTACTCATAATACGTAGGAAACTAAAGTCATTTAAAAGCCCTTGGATCAAGTATAGAATTTTTAAAAGGAATTATAATCCATATCCATTAACCTCACATTTATTCCCTATATTAATGTAAAACAGCGATAACGGGCCCGCCAAGTTTTGAACCCAAGACCACCTGGCTCCAAGGCCGGAGATATAAAAGCCGATTTTTAGAGGAAATCACAAAATGGAAATACGCTTCATAGGTGATTATCTTCTGTGGTGTTATTACTGATATTCTAGAAGCTATTATGAGGGAAGCTGAAGATGAATTCGGCGTTTATTGATAGTAATGTTATCATAAAATACTTTACTGGCGACACAGCCACGAAAGATATCCTAGCTCCCGTGATTAACTAGGAGGTTGAAGGCTATATTAATAGCATTGTTTACTCTGAAGTCATTTATATCGCTATAAAGCTTCTTACACGAAAGAAGGCATACGAGCTAAAAGAGAACCCGGAAAGCATAAAGAATGCTATTAAGGCGATAAGCAAGCATGCAGAGTTCATACAAACATACTTTAAGGAGCTAGAGATAAACGACAAAGTAAAGCAAATAGCGATCGAAATCATGAAGGAGTACGGGCTATTGCCTAACGATGCATTAATAGCGGCAACATGCAAATATTACGGTATAGATGTCATCCTTACATTCGACGAGGATTTCAAGAGAATACCGTGGTTAAAGATTCTTCCCTAGCCCTGTACAAGTAGATCATAAGCCCACTAGAGTCTTAATGAAAGCAGTACCAATGTTGAATCCTAGGAGAAGGTTATCGAGATTCATAGTGCTATCACGTCCTCACTAATCTAATAATAATCCTAAGTAGAGGTAAATTCAATAAATGTTAATCTCGCTTCTGTATCCTCTTAATCTATATTTCCTATTATCCTCGATGAACTCTAACAACTCTCTATTCCGTATCTACTTCATGTATGCTTTTCTATTCCCCTACTATTAATTTTAATAACTCTTTT
>CAZVAW010000005.1:0-53246 GCA_964625205.1 uncultured Desulfurococcaceae archaeon | reverse complement strand
CCCTACTTCTATCTCTTTTAGAGAATACACAACTACTAATAAGTCTTTAGCAGTGAGACTCTCCAGTATTTTATCCAGCAGGTCATCGGTTATTCTACGCTTACGGTTCTTAATCATATTACCATAAGCACGTAATATACCCAGCTCCCTATAACTCACACCCTTAATCTGCGTAACATACACAAATAACAATCAACGAACATTATCCGAGACAAAGTTGTTATAAACTGGATTTTATGTTTCTACTAGAAGCGAGTTTTGAATTTTAGCGAGTTTCTGTTTCTTATCGTATAGTTGGATTTCTATATCTATTAAGTCGATTAATTGCTGTTTTAGTTCCTTACTAGTTGCTATGAGAGACGCTAGTATATCGGGATACTCTCCTATGCATTTTCTTAGTTCTTCGAAACCATGGTTTTTATTAAGGCATTCTCTTAGTTTAATCAAATCTTTTATATCTATGTTCAAGTTTTACACCCATGATCTATACTGTGGTTTATAAAATGTTTGTAATCCTTGGACATTTCAGTAGATATGTTCCTTTTGTTGGTTTTACTATGAATCGTTACATCGATCCTGGTACTTAATTCCGTTTTGATTCTTCTTTAATGCTTCTGTAGAGGCTTTAAATAACCATATTTAAATTTATTTGCTAACTTGTTCAGGTTTAATTGCTGTTTCTAATGATTAGAATCTCCACATTAAAAACTTCGATATAAAGGAGGATTGAAATGACTTTATAGCTATATTCATAGCTATATTGTAGAAATTCCCAAAGACCCTAAACTAATAGGTTATATTAGTACTAAGTGGAAATATTGTTGTATAACAAGCTATGCTATTCATATCAAGAATAAGTATTGAAAATAACGGTATATCCATGTATTATTGTTACTTGGAGGCTATTTAGATCGTTTCGGCATAAGCAATAAACATGATAAAGCTAATTAAAAGTTCTTCGAGATATTGAATAAATTCTTGTGATTTTATTGAGAGGAGTTAAAAGAGTGAAATTAAGTATTCTATGGTTAGTAGTTGTTTCTATGGGCGAGAACACATGAGTAGAACAAGAATTGTTAAGCCAGGTGTTTACAAGGTTGAGGGTGTAAAGGTCTATCTTTTCGAGAAAATTACTATCGAGGAGTTCAAAGCTCTTATTGAATGGGCTAAGAAATATGGTAGGTAATCCATAATTTCTCTCAATACGGTTTGAGGAAACAAATGATTATCATACATTCTGTAAATAAAAATTGACAAGAGTGCTGTATTGAGTTTAAAGATAATTTAAGTATATTGTGAAGGGTAAACGTGAATGCAGAGATATTGAGTTGTTGGTGCGGGGGGTGGGATTTGAACCCACGCAGGCCTACGCCACCGGGTCCTCAACCCGGCCCCTTTGACCAGGCTCGGGCACCCCCGCACCTATTTCTCACTAGTATCTATGGGTGTTATTAATAGTTTACTTTGTTTCCTACGCTTATTTACCTTGTATAGACTATTATGTTTTAACAGGGGGGTGTCATGGTTTTGTATGTTGAGATTGATCCTAGTGATTATCATGTCCTACATCCTAGGCCAGTATATCTTATTGTATCGAGGAGTAGAGATGGTGTTTTGAATGTTATGGCTGCTTCTTGGGTTTCCCCGGTTAATGATGAGCCTTTCGTGATCGCTGCTCCTATATGGATGGGTAGTAAGACTTACAAGAACATACATGATACTAAGGAGTTTACAGTTAACGTTGTTAATGATGAATACGTTGATATCGTGTGGGCCGCTGGCACATTATCTGGTAAGAAGATCGATAAATGGGATAGGTTAGGCCTTAAACCTGTTTCTTCGAGTAAGATTAATGTACCGGGTATTGAGGGTGTTCTTGGTTTTCTAGAATGTAGAGTTTGCGATGAAATAGTTGTTGGTGAGACGGCATTATTCTTGGCTGACGTATTAGCTATTCATGTCAATAAAGAGTATTATGAGAAATATGGTTGGAACCTACGTAAGACTAATATATTATTACATGCTGGTGGTAAAGCATTTGTCACAACTGGTAAACTAATATTCCCGAGCAGATCCATGAAGTAAACCTTTTTTGATAAACAAACACATTAAGACATTGGTGAATAAAATGCCTCGTGTTAAGGTCAAACTCGTTTCCTGGGAAGAGATCGTCGAGTGGAGCTATGGATTAGCCCAAGTTATTAGGAGAGATGGTTATAAACCAGACGTTATAGTTGCTTTAGCGCGTGGAGGCTATGTACCCGCCCGCCTACTATGTGATTTCCTAGATGTGGAAAACCTACTTAGCATTCAGAGCCAACACTGGACTGAAGCAGCTAAAGCCGAAGAGAAAGCAATTATTAAATTCTCATACAAGGTAGACTTAAGCAACTATAAGGTATTGATCGTCGACGACATAGTAGATACTGGTGACTCGTTAAAACTAGCACTAGAATATATCACTAGTAACTGGAAACCATTAGAGGCTAGGACAGCTGCACTACAATGGATTAGTAGTGTAGCCAAGTTCAAACCAGATTACTACTATTTAGAGGTAAGAGATTGGACTTGGTTCCAATACCCATGGACAAGGCTAGAGGATACGTATCAGTTCATAAAAAGGATGATGACAGAAACATACAAGGAGACTGGAAAGAAAGAATGGAGCTATGAAGAGATAATCAATGGATTCAAAGAATGGTATGGAGTAGATGTCGGTGAAATGTACTATAGGGAAGCATTAAGAATACTTGAGGAGAAGAACATAATTAAATACGATAAGGAAAACAATAAATACATTCTATTAATTGCGTAACAAGCACCATATACTATTCCGATAAAGACTATATTGTAGAGAGACTGTATCGTGTCTCCAGTGGAAACCTAGGTATGACACTGGGGGGTTTCATCACTTTTTGCGAGACTTCTCCATAGAAAAAGCTTACCTTCTTGTCCAGTTTCCATATATGGCACCGGGGAGAGCCAAACCATTATTTCCACTGGAAAATAACTTAACGTGCTCTTGCGACGTATTCGTTGATTTTCTAGTTTTTTTCTCTCCTTTATTGTCTCTTAACTCTAGACTTGTTATTTACTATCCTCTTATTGTTCTAGTATGTGATTTTTGTAGGTTTAACCATATGTATATATTCCTCATTCAATAGTAATAATATTATGTAGAGAATTACTTACGAGGTGAATATGTATGGTTGAACGTGTAAAAACCGGTATACCCGGCTTTGACGAGATAGTTGGTGGTGGTATACCTAAGCGTAACGTAGTATTACTAAGCGGTGGCCCTGGTACTGGTAAGTCTATATTTGGTATGCAGTATCTATGGAATGGCTTACAAATGGGTGAGCCTGGAGTATATGTTGCTCTTGAGGAGCATCCAGTCCAGGTTAGGGTTAACATGAGACAGTTTGGCTGGGATGTTAGATCATATGAACAACAAGGTATTTTCGCAGTAGTAGACGCATTCACTAGTGGTATTGGTGAAGCAGCTAAACGTGAGAAATACGTGGTTAAAGACCCTACTGATGTTGGTGAGTTAGTTGATGTGCTTAGAATGGCTATACGTGATACTGGCGCGGCCCGCGTAGTTGTAGACTCTGTATCAACACTATATTTAACCAAGCCGTCAGTAGCTAGGAATATTGTCTTGCAGTTAAAGAAAGTATTATCCGGTATGGGTACTACATCGATACTAGTATCACAAGTATCTGTTACTGAGAGAGGATTTGGAGGACCTGGCGTAGAACATGCTGCCGATGGTATTGTTAGACTCGACCTAGATGAGATTAATGGCGAGCTAGTCAGAAGTATCATTGTGTGGAAAATGAGAGGCACTAAGCATAGTATGAAAAGACACCCATTCGATATAACTGATAAAGGAATAGTTATATATCCAGATAAAGTATTGAGGACGAGGACATAAAAACATCTAAATAAAGAAGATAATAGTTTTGGATAACTAAGTGTTTTTTAAAGAATTAGCCTCACTAGGATTGAGTCGAAATGCCTGATCTTGAACGTATACATGGTATATATAGATTTGCTTGTCCAAACTGTGGTGGAGAAAATAGTGATGTTAGGCTAGTTTATAAAGCACCTTGTCCGAAATGTCTTAGAGAAGATAAATTTGAGGAGATAAGAAGAGAGATTAAGAATAAGTCGTATGAGGAGATCATTGAAACTTATTATAAAAACGTCGATAGGATCGTTAAGAATAAAGATGAGCTTGGAGTTGCTGGTAGACTTTACGAACTCTATAAATTACTAAGAAACGTTAAAGAATTCGAGGAATTATTCAGTAAAGCCACTGGCGGATATAAGCTGTGGAGCTCGCAACGAACATGGGCCACACGGTTATTAAAAGGTAAATCATTTAGTATTGTAGCCCCTACTGGTATGGGTAAAACAATGTTTGCATTGATAAGCTCGATATATTTTATCATCAAGAACCCACGAGCTAAAATATATCTTGTATTTCCAACTACACCATTGCTACTACAAGCTTACAAGAAACTTGTAAACTTAGCTGTTAAAGCTGGTGTAAAAGTATGTAGTGAGGAGGAAAACGGTAACCCCAACTGCACCACTATCATCGCCATACACGGTAAACTGGGCAAGACTAAGCGTGAGGAGTATATGAAGCTTATTAGTGAGGGTCGTTTTAACATATTATTATCTACGAACATGTTTATGCATCGTCACCACGATATACTATTGGGTAAAGAGTTTAAATTAATAGTTATGGACGATGTAGACGCTATTCTACGTAGTGGACGGGCTATACGTGTACTTTTCCGTATACTTGGTTTGAAAGAGGAAGAGATCGATCTCGCATTAGAGTATCTAAAGCTAAGACAAAGACTAGCATTAAGACTTAGCGAGGAGGAAAGAGAAGAGATCGAGGCCAAGATTAGAGAGTATGAAAATAAGATCAGAGAATTACGCAACCGTATTAAGACAATAGTAATAGTATCTAGTGCAACTGGAAAACCACGTGGAATATATCCTAAACTATTCAGAATATTATTAGGCTTCGAAGTCGGTAGTAGAGCCGAAGCCATACGCAATATTGTAGACACATACATTATGCCCGAAAAACCGGTCGAGGAGGTTGTGGTAGAACTTATTAAGAAACTAGGAGATGGAGGCCTAGTATTTGTACCATTAGATAAGGGTACCGAGGAGGCTGAGAGAATAGCTAATGTGTTAAAAGATAATGGCGTTAAAGCAGAAGCATTCTATGCTGGTAAATCAATCGAGTTATTCGATAGGTTCGCCGCTGGGGAGATCGATGTACTAGTTGGCGTTGCTACATACTATGGTGTTATGGTTCGAGGCCTTGATCTCCCGGAGAGAGTGAAATACGCCATATTCACGGGGGTTCCACGTCATAAGTTTAGCTCTAAACTAGAAAAGCCTAAGCCAACCGATATACTTAGAATACTTACTATTATACGTGACGTGTTAGAGGGTGAGGAGAGAAACGAGTTAGAACTATTGATCGGTAGGTTGTCAACAAGACTCCGTAGGCTTAGCCAAGGTGCTTTAATGAAGCTTAGAGAGGATCTTGAGAAGAAACTATCTGGTGAGGAGGTAGAAGAGTATCCTCTACTAAACCTATTAATTGATGCACTTAACAAGGCCCGTGAGCTATTATCTAGGCCAGATATATGGGAGAAGCTTAAGGAGAAAGGAGATATTGCTCTTGTTAGAGAAAATGGTAAAGACTATATCTTGATCCCAGACGTAGCTACTTATATACAAGCTAGTGGTAGAACATCAAGACTATATCCAGGCGGTGTTACCAAGGGTTTATCTATCATCATAGTCGATGATCAGAGGCTATTAAATGGTTTAAAGAAGCGTATGAAGTGGTTGTATGAAGACTTTGATATTAAGGCTTTAGAGGAAATAGATCTTGATAAAATTATGAGGGAAATTAATGAGGAAAGAGCTAGGGTTAAAAAGATACTTAGCGGAGAGATCGAGGTCGAGAAAGCAGTTGAGTTGACAAAAACGGCGTTATTAATCGTTGAGTCCCCGAATAAGGCTAAGACTATTGCCAGTTTCTTCGGTAAACCATCTATTAGGCAGTTAAACGAGAGATTAGTAGCTTATGATGTAGCTACTGGTCGTTACGTATTATCTATAATCGCTAGTATCGGTCATGTCTATGATTTGGCCGTTAAAGTAGGCGAATATGGTTACGGTGTTTTACGTGAGAATGGCTTGTTTATACCAGTATATACTGATATTAAGAGATGCGTTAAATGTGGCTATCAGTTTACCGACGAATTAGATAGATGCCCGATAAGAGAATGTGGCGGTGAAGTAACGCGTAAGCTAGATGTTATAAAAGTGCTCCAGGACTTAGCTACAGAGGTAGATGTTGTATTAATAGGTACTGACCCTGATACTGAAGGTGAAAAAATAGGATGGGATCTCAAGGTATTACTCGAACCATATGCTAGGGAAATAAAGAGGATAGAGTTCCACGAGGTGACACGCAGAGCTATATTAGAGGCGATCAATAAACCACGAGATTTTGACATGAGACTAGTTGAAGCTCAAATAGTTAGGCGTGTTGAGGATCGATGGCTTGGCTTTGCATTATCAGAGATCGCGCAGAAGTATTTCTGGGCAGAATACTGTATAACTAAGCTTCACGAGAAGCTATTAAAGCTTATGAAGAGGAGTAAACAATTAACTGATCTGCCAGACTGCTGTGAGAAAAACATGAACTTCAGCGCCGGCCGTGTACAAACACCTGTTCTAGGCTATATTATAGAGAGATTCAGGGATCAACATGATCCAGAGAAATACAAGTACTACGTATTAATCGGTGTAAACGAGTCAATTATACGTCTTGAAGTTAACCGTGACGTCTTCCTCAATATTAGGGAGAAGCTACGTGAAGGAGAAGAAGTTACTAGCTATGTTAAAGTAGTTGGTTTAAAAGAGGAAGAAGTTAATCCACCACCACCGTTCACGACTGACACTTTGCTTGAAGAAGCTTCTATGAGGCTAGGTCTTTCATCTACTAGGGTTATGGAGATAGCACAGGATCTATTCGAGCTCGGCCTTATAACTTATCATAGAACAGATAGTACTAGAGTAAGTGACGCTGGAATAGCTGTTGCTCGTGCTTGTCTAGAGGAGAAATATGGTGATAAATATAAGGAATACTTTAAACCACGCACATGGGGCGCTGGTGGAGCACATGAAGCTATACGTCCAACTAGACCAATAGATCCAGATAGACTTAGACAACTTGTTAGAGAGGGAATCCTAGTATTGGTAAGACCTCTTACACGACAACATTACGAGGTCTACAGGCTTATATTTGAGAGGTTCATAGCCAGTCAAATGAAACCAGCACGTATTGTTAAACAGGAGCTAGAGGTTAAAGTTGATGGTTTGAGTGCAAAGGTAGAGAGAGTAGTTGGTGCTACTGATAAAGGATTCCTAGAGATCTATCCCGAGTACTTGGAAGTTGAGGAAGAAGTAAAAGAGGGAGAATACCCGATTGTGAACGTGATCGAGGTAAAGCCTCCATTAGCTCGTTTCCACGATGTCATCAAATGGATGAAAACACAAGGTATTGGTAGACCAAGTACTTATGCGAAGATTGTACAAACCCTATTAAATAGGAGATATGTCGAGCTCACACCTAAGCAGAAAGCGTTGAAACCAACTGATCGTGGAGTACTTGTCTACAATAGACTAATAGAATTATTCTCTGACGTAGTAGGTGTCGAGGTTACTAGGAGGCTTGAGGAGAAGATGAAAGAGATCGAAGAGGGTAAACGCGATTACCAAGATGTATTAAGAGAATTGTTCGAAGAGTTAAAAGTTAAGATTAAAGAGAACATGGAGGTTATCAAGAAATTAGAAGAGAGATATATGGAGTATTGTGGAGGGATTAAGGTATAAAGATCATAATAGTACCAAGTGAAGAAGAACTTGAAGGTCCATATATAGGAGTTATTCATGCTAACATAGTCTTAGGTAATACTAGGAGAAATCTAGAATATCTTAGAAGAATAATAACGTATATTCAAGAGTTCGATATCGAAGTATTAATACTTCCGTATATGCATCCATATGGCCCAATACTTAGTAAGGATTTAAGTAAAGCTATTGGTAAGAAAAGTGTTAAAGACTATGCTCTCACTATTAGAACTGGTTATCTACACGATTTGATCCTATTAGCTAAAAATTATGGTATAAACCTTTTTTTACCAGGCTATATAGAGAATGCTGGTCCTCGAAAATATCTTTCAGCTGCACTAGTATATGGTTATGATGGTAGAGTTGTTAGATATAGGAAAATGTTTCTAACTGATTATGAGGAAAAAGTAGGTTTAAGCTATGGTACTAAACCCCAGGTTTTTACATTAGATCATGTCTCGTTTACGGTAATGCTTGATAATGAGCTTCTATATCCAGAACTTGCACGTTTAAACTTACTATTTTCGGACTTCTTAGTGGCCGGTATACCGCAGAATGAACCACCGAAGAAATATGATAGTATAGTTAAAACTATCTCGCGTGTAAATAACTCGGTGACAATAGTCCCTGGCGGAAGGATATTTAGGAGTAGTACCCTCTACAATTCATTACCTACTATGATAATAGATGGGGAAGGTGAGATCCTATATCGTTATAATGAGGATGAGCAAGGGCTTATCCTAATACCCACTAAGTGGGTTAAACATGGTAGAGAGAAAAACTTTAGGGAGATAAAGAGAATCTATAACTTATTTAAACGATACCTTAGTAGGTGGGTGGGTAGAAGTGGAGATCGAGAGAGTGATCATGGTTAAACTAAGTAGTTTATCAGACTTAGTGCGATTAGCCACGTCACTATCATTACCACAAATGACATCTTATATTTTAAAATTCAAATATAAGGGTAAATTATACCTTGGTATTCTCGGTGTTTTCAGAGATTACTACAAATATTATGGACTCCCAATATTCTATTACTATGCATTAGAGGGAGAGGAGGCTAAGAAAGTTGAAGAAGCCAATTATATAGTGCTAACAAGTGATAGTGAAGTAATAGAGTTTAGTAAAAACGCTAAACCAGGTAGATCTATTCCTTTAATAGGATTAGCTGAAAAACCGGTATTTTTACCCGACACTATTTAGCTTTACCTAGTTCTAATAATCATTCTTTTACCCATTACAACCCAATACTCGATCTCAGTACCTGGTTGTAGTTTATCACGTATTTTCTCATCAGCATATTTCTTTTCAATCTCGAATGTCTCATAAGTCTCTAGATCCATTACTTGGAACGCCTCGCCAGTATCAGCAATTATCTGTCCAACACGTTTTTCTATAATTGGGACCTCGACCTGCTGATCAACTGGTGCAACTAATGTTTTCTTAGAACCACTAAACAATCCTATAGCGACAACATGTGCTTTAGCACTGCCATGTTTCCCAGTCTTAGCTTTACTCATTTCAACGATCTTACAAGGCTCATTATCTATTATGATGAAGTTACCGGGTTTAAGCTCACCTAATGTTGCATAGGTTTTACTCATCGATCCCACCTTGAATAGCTCTACATAATTGTTAATTACACTGTAATGCTTAAATATTTCCCGTCTCCGCGTACAGGGGATGAGTACTTTATATTGCTATAAGCTCATTACTAGGTAGTATTGATAAGTTTATATCGAGGAGAGAGTACATGAGCATATTTGAACATTTACAAACACACCCTCCTAGGTCTGGCCCTGAATGGGGTAGCGGCGGGATCTTCGGGCTTAAATACTACCGCGGTATACTTTATTACACGTTAGCATTTGAAGCACAAGCTTATTTCATAGACAGAAATGGTGTAAAACTTATCTATGAGTTCGAGAAAGTCGGACATAAACCAGTATCTGGCGGTGATACGTATAATGCCGTAGAAGTAGTTGATGATAAGATCTATTTCGGTGGATGGGTTCATGCACCAGCATATTATCGTGGCAGATCTGGTGTTGGAGCCACTATTGATTTCACAAATAAGTATAGCCATGTACACTACTACGACATCAATGAGAACATAGTAGAGCTTGTATGGAAAGAAAGTATGCATAACCCAGAGAAATGGGTTGGCGAGATCTCCGAGATCATATATAACCCCTATAAAGACGAGCTTCTACTTGCACGCGCCGATGGATATGCTAATCTAGGAGTCTATAGCTTAGATCCACGTAGCGGTAAGACTGTAAAAGTACTCGATGAGCCCGCTCTTAAGGGCACGCATCACCTAGACTATGCTTGTTTCGCTATACATCAGTATCCACATGGTTTCATGGGTGTAGAGTGTATTGACTTGATAGAGGAAGAGAAGATAATTGAGAGACCAAGTACTTTAGCAGTTGACGGTGATACCATAGTTAATCCACAAGTAGGTCCAGTGGTATCTAGTTATGGGTGGTTATTTACATTCGTTAAAGGAGGAGTTATTGTTAGTGATATTATAGATAAGCAACACTATATGGTTAGACTACTTGATATACCGTATTCACAGTTAAGCCCATTGAGAACTAAAGCTGTTAACCTAGGTGGCGGTATACTAGTACCTTATAATATGTACACACATGCGTTGATCAAACCATTTAGTGAGAAGGATCGCGAGGTTAAGAGATACTTAAACACTATAGTTTCGCCCTCAATACTCCTTTATGTAACACCACCTACAGTTAAGATAGCCGGCGTATTTGGTGCTAGAGTTACTGGCGTTGAGCTCGTGGGCGATAAAATAGTATTGGCTACCAATACAATGGCAAATACTGGTAGATACGATGCATCACCATTTGATCAGGGGATCCGTGGATTTACAGTTTTAAACCAAGACATAATAACTGGTAATTCAGCTCCTCTTACGATCACCATACCCGGTTGGATGATAAGAGATAAGACATTCGGCGGTATACCCTTAACAGGATATAACATGCCTCGACTCATAGTCCATAGTAGTAACGAGAACAAGTTATTGATCAGGGAATATCATTTAACACTACCACCAATAACGACAGAGTCGGAAGAAATAAGTATTCATAGGGGTAAAAACGTTATTGAGTTAAACAAATATACTGGTATAGTTTCTTTCAAGTTCAAGAAACCATTGTCAGATAATGATGTTATAGTTATTGATCTGAAGTAAAACGTTATTTTTTAACAAAGACATTAACTGGTTCACCCAGTATGTACTCGGCTATTTCACGTACAACTTCTGAAACAGTTAGGTGTGGATATGGGATTAAACGTGCCTCCCTGAAATTTATTTTGGCTAAGTAGAATGGAATAAACGCTGCTATTGCTTCTGAGGCATTAGGTGCAACAATGTGTATTCCATATATTTTATCTACGTTGGCCTCGTCTACAAGGATCTTTATGAACGAATATCTACTATCCTTAATTCTGATAGAAGATAAATAGTGAATTGGGAGTTTCACACGTTTAAACCGTATATTTTTTTCTCTTAAGTCTTTCTCCGTATACCCGATCGATGCTATTTCGAGTCCTGAAAATATAGTCTGCGGAATAAGATCAATGTTAACCCTTACTATATCTTTACCCATCATGTTCATCGAGGAAACAATACTTTCGACAATAGCTTTATGCGCTAAAAGAGGAGCTCCTATTACGTCGCCAGCCCCATATACATTATTAAATCCTGTTACTCTACAGTATTCATCTACTTGGATATATCCTTGCTTATCCAGTTTTACACCAATATTTTCTAAACCAATACCTCGTGTCTTAGGCGTTCTCCCAATAGCTACTAAAACTTTATCAACTTCTAAGATCTCATTGTTTGATAACCTAGCCTTAACTCTCCCCTCTATAATATCTATTTTCTCAACTAAGGTTTTCTCATAGATCCTAATGCCTTTCTCCAATAAGTATCTCTTTAAAGCTAATGCTACATCTCGATCTAGGAATGGAAGTATATGATCCAATGCTTCAACTATTGTTATATTAACGCCTAGATCTGAGTACATATTAGCTATTTCAACGCCAATAACCCCGCCACCGATCACAAGTAGGTCTGTAAACTCCTCTTCCAAGAAGAATATGTCGCGATTACTAAGAATGTATTTTCCATCAAAATCCATAGTTGGCAATGGTTTTGGATCAGTTCCTAAAGCTAACAATAATTTATCATACCTATACTCATTATTGTCGACGACTATGACAGAGTTTTCCTTAAACTTAGCTTTACCATAAACTATTTTAACGCCATAACGCTCAAGTAGTTCCTCTAAACCACCTCTAGTAGTGGATACTATTTCTCTAACCCAACCAATCACTTTACCCCAGTCTATATTAGTTTTTAAACCAATTTTCTCTAAGAAGTGGTTAGCTTCACCTACATGGTAGAGTGCTTTACTAGGTACACAGCCATAGTTAGTACATTCTCCCCCAAGGTATTTCTCCTCAAATAATACCACGTTATAGCCTTCACGAGCAAGATTAACAGCTGCTGGATAACCTCCTAGTCCACCACCCACTATTGCTACGTCAAACTTCATCTACTATCACCTAGTTTCCTCAAATATACTCTCCAAGTAGGTGCTAATGTCCTAGGGTGATTAGCTTTTACGTTATCAACACGCCCTACACTAGTGTTTCTAGGCCATTTCTTCGGCTCATCTGGGTTACTATATGCTATTTCACTGATCTTCTTAAGTGTTTCAGCGTATTTCTCGATATTCTCTATAGTCTCGGACTCCGTAAACTCGATCATAAGAGCCTCCTTAACTATTAATGGGAAGTATATAGTGGGTGCATAGAAGCCGTTATCAAGTAGGCCTTTAGCAATATCTTCAGCTGACACACCAGTTTCTTCGTGGAGCTCTCTAGCGCTTAATACGATCTCATGCTTTCTATATCTACCAACACCATATTCTAATGTGTAGCCTTTCACATTCTCCATTAACTTCATGAAGTAATTAGTGTTTAAAACAGCTTGTTCAGTGGCTTCACGTAGTCCCTTTGGGCCAAGCATTAATATGTATACAAAACCCCATATCAATGGCAGAGTATTCCCATAGAACCCCTTAAGTAATCCAATGCTATATTTAGGTCTGCTTAGTCTATATAACCCGGTTTCCTCATCATAAACCACAATATAGCCTGGTAACAGATCCTTTAACGTTATCCCCCTTTCTTTGTCAACAACACGATCCTTTACACAAACCGGGCCTGCACCAGGCCCTCCACCACCATGTGGTGAGCCGAAAGTTTTATGTATATTAATATGTGCTATGTCGAAACCCATGTCACCGGGCCGTGCATAACCCATGGTACCGTTTAGGTTTGCACCATCATAGTATAATAGGCCATCAACCCCGTGTATTATCTTAGCGATCTCTAGAATGTTTTCCTCGAATAAACCAAGTGTATTAGGATTAGTGATCATGAGCCCGGCCGTTGATTCACCAACAACTGATTTCAATGCATTAATATCTACAGAGCCGGTTTGATCAGATGGTACTTCAACTACTTTAAAACCAGCCATAGATGCACTAGCAGGGTTTGTGCCATGCGCCGAGTCCGGAATTATTATTTCTCGTTTAACGTCGAGTTGGTTTTTTAATTGATGATATTTCCTAATAATTAATACACCAGTTAATTCGCCATGCGCACCAGCTGCTGGATGTAAGGAGCAGTAATCCATACCAGTTATGTTTGCCAACCATTTCTGTAAATTATATAGTATTTCGAGTAAGCCTTGGATCGTTTTCTCATCTTGAAGTGGGTGTATCGTTGTTATCCTAGGATCAGATGCTATGTCTAACGCTATTCTAGGATTATACTTCATTGTACAAGAACCAAGTGGTACTGGTCCATTGTCCACACCGTAGCTCATCTCAGTTAACCGGGTATAATGCCTAATTATCTCAACCTCGCTTAACTCTGGTAGATTTGGTTTGTTTCTTCTAAGGATTTTTTCTGGTATCTTAATTTCCCCCACAGTTTTCCTTACTTTATCCTCAATAGGTGGTAGGAGGAATCCTCTCCTACCACTGCTTCCTAGTTCGAATAAGGTTGGTTCACTCCATTTAGCCTGTTTAAACGTCATTATGATCACCTGGCCGAGACTATTTCTACGAGGTTTTTAACTAGATACTCTATATCTTCAGGGGCATGTACTTCCGTGAAAGCATACAAGGCGGTTTCACCTAGTTCGGGGAACCACTTCTTAATATAGAGTCCACCGTGAATGCCTCTTTCAAGGAGTTTCTCGTGTATAGTTTGGTAATCTATGTTTTTATCATCGAAATTAACTGGGAACTCTATGTAGAAATCAGCTTTGAATAACTCGACGTTGAAACCATTTTTCTTTAAGAGTTCATGAGCATAGTGCGATCTATAGTATATTAGTTTAGCTAATTCCACAATACCTTCACGTCCAAGGAGAGCTAGGTATATAGCGGATGCTATAGCCGATAATGCCTCGTTAGTACATATGTTTGAGGTAGCTCTTTCCCTCCTAATATGTTGTTCTCTACTTTGAAGAATCATAGCATAAGCTCTATCATTACCGTCTATGGTCGTTGTTAATCCTATGATCCTCCCCGGCATTTGCCTAATAAGTTTCATATCATATCGTGTAGCAAAGATCCCGAGATAAGGGCCGCCAAAGGCTAAGTCAAGACCAAGTGGTTGACCCTCACCAACAGCTATGTCAGCGCCTAATTCGCCGGGAGGCTTTAATAGCCCTAACGATGTCGGTTCTACCCCGACAACATATAATGCACCATGCTCGTGGATAATCTCACCTATTTCTTTAGCATTTTCCTCGATATAACCTAGGAAGTTAGGGTTTTGTAGATAAACGGCTGCTGTATCGCGATCTATTTTCTCCTTGAGATCCTCAATATCCATTAACCCGGTCTCGTTATCGTATTTTACATACTCTATACGTATATTATGTGGTTCTAGATAGGTTTCCACTACTTCTTTGTGGAAGGGATTCATATTAGCTGGTAACAATACCTTGTTTCTACCTCTATTGACTCTAAGACTCATCAATAAAGCCTCTGCAAGAGCTGAGGCCCAGTCATACATCGACGCATTAACTACATCCATATCGAGTAATTCAGCCATGAGTGATTGGTATTCAAATAATGCCTGCATTAAACCTTGTGAGGCCTCAGCCTGATATGGTGTGTATGCTGTCATGAATTCGCCACGTGTAACGAGGTACTTTATCACAGAGGGTATGTAGTGGGGGTAAGCGCCGCCGCCGAGGAAGGGTGGTATCTTAAATACCTTGTTCTTATCAAGTAGTTTATCGACATATCTACGTGCTTCTATCTCCGATAACTTTCTCCCCAACCCGATCTCTAGTTTGTCCCACTCTTCCCTACTTATACGTGCTTCACGTGGTATATCGTTGAAAAGCTCTTCAATACTCTTTACACCTATTTTCCTCAGCATTTTCTCCCTGATCTCATCCGTAGAATTCGGTATCCATGGATGACTAGTCAATTCCACGGCACCAGCTTAGAATCGTGTCCTTGGAATAGTATAATGGTTTGTCTTAATAACTATTATATCCAAACCACAATATACTAGGATACGGGGTGTAGATTATGCATCGTATACCTCTTCTAGACTATTATGTTGAGAAACTAGAGGCTGAGGTCGGCGTATTTGGTGATTGGGAGGTTCCAATGCGTTATGGTAACTCGTTAGAAGAACATATGAATGTTAGAGAAAACGTTGGTTTCTTCGACGTAAGCCATATGGGTAGAATAAGGTTTAAAGGACCCGATGTATTTGATTTCATACAATACATTTATACAAAGGATCTATCTAAGGTAAAGGAAAACTATATGAGCGGGCCGACACTTTCTCTCAACACATATGCTCGTGTAAAAGATGATGAAATGCTTTATAAGATCAGTGATGAGGAATGGTTAGTAGTTGTTAACGCGCTTGCTCGTGAGAAAATGCTAAGGTATTTCGAGAGTGTCGTTAAAGAGAAAAACTATAGGGTTAATGTTGAGGATTTAACGTTTAAGTATTCAATGATAGCTTTACAAGGCCCACGTAGTGTCGAGGTTATGGAGAAACTAGGGGTCAACTGGGCCTCTGATCTAAAGATTCTAGAGTTTAGGCTTAACGTTGAAATAGCTGGTGTAAACGTGTTTCTCGTAAGCCGTAGTGGTTGGACTGGTGAAGATGGATTCGAGATCTGGGGTGAGCCTAGTAGTATTAAGAAATTAGTCGATAAATTAGTTGAGTTAGGCGTTAAACCCGCTGGGCTTATAGCACGTGATTCTCTTAGAATGGAAATGGGGTTTGTACTAGGCGATCACGAGTATGGCGAAGACCCCGTTAAATACCCCTGTGCCGTGAGTTTAAGATATGGTTTAGGGGCTATAACATGGAGTAAACACGGGTTTGTCGGCGAAGAAGCATTACGTGCATGTAGACGCGAGGGTGTACGTTGGATTAGAGTTGGGTTGAAGATGTCTAAGAAAGCAGCGCGTATAATACCGCGTAAAGATGACCAGGTCTATGTTGATGACCAGCTTGTAGGCTGGGTTACAAGCGGTGCTTTCTCACCGGTTTTAAAGAGGGGGATTGCACAAGCGTATATAGACACCCGATACGCTATATTTGGTGAGCCCGTTGAAGTAGTTGTACGTGGTAAGAGGTATGAGGCTAAAATAGTCGACTTTCCATTTATCAAGAAATAGATCAGTTTACCCACTAACGACTTTTTTAACTACAAACCTGTTATAGTCTACGAGAACCCGATAATAACCCTCTAACTCCTTATCTAGCTCGGGATCGCCAGTGTCGATCCTTAACACGTTTAGTTCCCTGATCTTATTCCAAGTAGCTATAATTATAATGTTTTCTTTACCAACTCTTTTGATAACTTTAGGCGAGATCTGATGATTGCCTCTACCAAATATGAATCCTTGACCACCAATTGGTGATACTATTATTTTTGCTTTACTATACTTATCTAGGATCTCGAGTAAATGTTTCTCCCAAGCATCTTTTACAATGATCTTACCGTTATATAAAACGTCAACACCTAGTAGTGTAGCTGGTAAACCTAGTATTTTATTGATAGTCTTAACCGTGGTACCGGGTCCCAGTATATATACTGTATCAGACTCTAAATTCTCTACGATATATCTAGCGATCGCTACCTTATTCTCCTCTTCCTCACCGAAAGTGGAGGAGGGTGATTTACTAGACTGTATATATTCTTTGACAACTGGAGTTTTCAAGTACCCATAAAGCTTAATTTTAAGCTCGTCTCTCCTAAAAGCTTCTTCATCAATATCGAGAACTTCACGTTCAACTATCTCGGTATTTCCTTTTACGTATTCCTCGAAGATCTTGGCCGCTGCTCTAGGGTTTACTGCGAATACTGCACTATACATTTTAACGCCACTAGGCACTCCTAGGACTATGACCTCTTGATCAACTGCTTCACATATGTCACGTGCTGTGCCATCGCCGCCCACAAAAACCAGTATGTCTATACCATCATCTACCATTTCACGCGCTATATTCTTAGTATCTTCTGCTGACGTTTCTCTCTTTAGCTCTCCATAGACTTTCTTAATTTTATTTCTATGCCTAGATTTGATTACTACGTTATAGCCCATATCACCATTTGCTGTATAGATCTCGAAATCCTCTATGGTGACGCTCTCTAGGAATTCTAATCCTCTCTTCCAAGCAATTGGTTTAGCTCCTCTTTTTAAAGCGATCAAGTAGGCTTCTCCATCGGTGCCCTTAAGCCCCACTACACCACCCATGCCTGCAATAGGGTTTATTATGAAACCCATTTTTATCAATTCAACTATTCCCTTGCAAAGGTGTTTTAATTATACAAATAAATACTCCCGCATAATATATAATTGGTTTCGGAGGAGGTGATTGTATTGTTAGACGAGCTTCTCTCAAAATATGAGGATTTAAAGAAGGTATATGAACTAGCAACACAACATACTACGTGGAGGAAGAAATACTGTATAAACCTTATAGCTAGCGAGAATGTCATGAGTCCTCTCGCTATGCTTCTCTACATGAACGATATGATGCACCGATACGCTGAAGGTAAACCGTTTAAACGATATTATCAAGGGCTTAAATACGTTGATGAATTAGAAGTTACAACGCAAAAGATCATGGGGGAGTTGTTAGAGACTGAATATGTTGAGCTAAGACCTATTAGTGGCACAATAGCTAATGCCACAGTATTTAGAGCTTTCGCAAACCCTGGAGATAAAGCAGTTGTAGCCCCAGTTCAAGGGGGCGCACACGTGAGTCACACAAGATATGGTACATTAGGTGCTCTTGGTTTAGAGCAGATAGATATGCCTTTCAATGTAGAGGAATGGAATATAGACATAGATGGAGCGAGGAAAGTAATAGAGGAAACTAAGCCGAAGATCGTGACACTAGGTTTTAGCCTTTACCTATTCCCTAATCCTACCAAAGAAATAGCGGAGATAGCGCATAGTGTTGGTGCTAAAGTAGTGCATGATGTAGCCCATGTGCTTGGATTAATAACTGGTAAAGTATGGGAAAACCCGTTGAAACAAGGAGCAGATATAATCACTAGTTCAACGCATAAAACTTTCCCCGGCCCACAAGGTGGGTTGATCGCCACTGTTACTAAAGAGGATTATAAGAAGATAGGGAAAGTAGTGTTTCCAATGTTTGTTAGTAATCATCACTTACATCGTTTAGCCGCTACCGCTGTTACTGGGATTGAGATGAAAATCTGGGGCGAGGAATACGCTAGGCAGATCGTTAGAAACGCTAAAGCGTTGGCCGAGGCACTTGCTGAGGCTGGTTTCAAAGTTGTTGCTGAGAATAAAGGGTTTACGGAGAGCCACCAAGTTGTTGTTGATGTTCGTGAGCAGGGCGGTGGAGCTAAGATTGCTGTTATGCTTGAGGAGGCTAATATTATTCTAAATAAGAACTTGCTTCCATGGGATAAACCAGAGGATATTAAGAACCCTAGTGGTCTACGTATTGGTGTTCAAGAAGTTACACGTTGGGGTATGAAAGAAGATGACATGAAACAAATAGCTGAGTTTATTAAGATGGTTGTAATAGATAAGCGCGATCCAAGTGAGGTTAGGGAGAAAGTTATTGAGTTTAGGAAAAACTTCCTTGAAGTACATTATGGTTTCAAAATTACTGGTGATGATGAGGTAAAGTTATTAAAGATCATGTTACATGCAGAGTATTAACTGGGGAGTGGTTAGTTGTGAGTGAGGACATAGTTGTTGAAATTGGTAAGAATAAGTATGTTGTTAAGAAAGACCGTAGATATACTGAGACTGATGAATGGGCTAAAAAAGAGAATGATCTGATACGTGTTGGGATAACGGATTATGCGCAGAAAGAGTTGAAGGATATAGTTGGTATCGAGTTACCAGATAAAGGTAGGACTGTTAATAAGGGTGAAGAACTAGGAGCTATTGATTCAGTAAAAGCATCTAGCCCCTACTATGCACCAGTTTCTGGCGAGATAGTTGAGGTTAATGAAACTTTAATGGAGAAACCAGAGCTATTAAACGATGACCCATATGGTGAGGGTTGGATAATAGTTATTAAACCAAGTAATCCTGAAGAGTATGAACAATTACTAACTCCTGAACAATATGCTGAGAAAATAAAAACTTCTAAGCATTAAGTAAAATTAGCTATTTTTATAATCTTTCCTGGTAAAACCCTATATAGTCCTTGCTCAGCCTCCTCCATACCGCCGATATAATAGTCTATAGTTGAAGAAGCGATTACACTAGTTTCCCTTTCACGATACATTCTTAATTGATAATAAATTTTTCGTTCATGCTCTAGCTTATTGTATTCACGATGATAAAACGATGCATAGAGGAAAGGCTGATTATCATAAAAGACTAGTAACCCAGTATTTAACGCGGTTACCACGTATTCTAACAACTTATTATACGCTTCAACAACACAGTTTTCGACATCATCAACCCTAGCAATACATTTCTCCATATACTTCGCTAGATATAATGCCGCGATCCAAGAGTCGGTGTAATAGTATGGAGACTCAACGCCAGCTTCTCTATATAATGTTGTCTTATCTACCTCGCCATTATGTATAAACCATAGTATACCACGTTTACTTATTTTCACCTCAAATGGGTGGACGTATTTTTCACCATAGGGTTCTTTAATGCTAGATAATCTTACATGTAGGACTAGGAACAGCTCGTTATAACGCTTTATCCTAGTATTGAATAAATTAAGTATTTCACGTGAGACACTATGGTATATTGGAAGTATCGTTTTATAATATAATATAACTGGATGAACATCAACTAAACCTATACCTGCTAGCCCCCATCCATCACTATGGCTTTTCCTTCCACTCCTACTTATTTTTTCAAGATAGACGTCGTTTTCACTAGCTTTTATGAAAGCATTAATGAACTCCACATATTTATCATCTACACGAGGTCTATTCGCAATCACTAGTATTCTACACAAAGTATCTCCCTCCCGACAAGATATATTACGTGGAGTTAGTTATATAGGTTTAATACAGATAACTTATGGAAACGGTGAAGATGTTGTCGCGTGAAGAATCTATTAGGCTTAAGGTTGAAGAGGCTAAACAAAGAGATGTTGGTAGAAAAATAGCAAGGATCAGTAGAGACGTAATGGAGAAATTAGGTGTTACTGTAGGCGATTATATAGAGATCATAGGCGATCGCGGCAGTGTATTGGCTCAGGTATGGCCAGGTTACCCAGAGGATGAAGGTAGGAAAATTATTAGAATCGACGGCTATATCAGGAGATCGATTGGTGTAGGTATTGGTGACTATGTTGAAGTCAAAAGAGTAAAAGTTGAACCAGCTACTCGCGTAGTATTGTCTCCTACCGAATACTTATCATTTGGTAGAGAATTTATATCATATGTTAAAAACTTCTTATTGAGAAAACCAATTATGCGCGGAGAAATAATTTATGTACCAATATTTGGCGCTAGTATAGCCTTCGTAGTCACAGCAACCGAACCCGGTAGCAGAGTATATGTTACCGAGGATACAAATATTGTGATCAGATCAGAGCCTGTTCGTAGAGAAGTTATTGAACGTGCACGTGCAATACCTCGTGTAACATGGGAGGATATAGGTGATCTCGAGGAGGCTAAACAAAAGATCAGAGAGATCGTGGAGCTTCCAATGAAGCATCCAGAATTGTTTAAACATCTCGGTATAGAGCCCCCCAAGGGTATACTACTCTATGGCCCACCCGGCACTGGTAAGACTCTATTAGCTAAAGCATTAGCAAACGAGATAGGAGCGTATTTCACAGCGATCAACGGTCCGGAGATCATGAGTAAATTCTATGGCGAGTCAGAGGAGAGACTTAGACAGATCTTTAGGGAAGCCGAGGAGAATGCTCCAGCAATAATATTTATTGACGAGATCGATAGTATAGCGCCACGTAGAGAAGAAGTTACTGGTGAAGTTGAGAAAAGAGTAGTTGCCCAATTACTCGCGTTAATGGATGGTCTAAAGGAGAGAGGCAAGGTTGTAGTAATCGGTGCTACTAATAGGCCTGAAGCGCTAGATCCGGCGTTACGTAGGCCGGGCCGTTTTGATCGTGAAATAGAAATACCACCACCAGATAAAAGGGCTAGAAGAGAAATTCTAGCCGTGCACACACGTAATATGCCTTTAGACGAAGATGTCGATCTAGATAAAATAGCTGACATGACACATGGATATACTGGTGCCGATCTAGCTGCTTTAGTTAAAGAAGCCGCTATGTCTGCGTTGAGGAGATTTATTAAAGAGGGCAAGATTGATTTATCGCAACCTATACCAGCCGAGAAGTTGAGAGAGCTTAAAGTTAAAATGAGTGATTTCCTTGAAGCAATGAAACATGTTCAACCAACACTTATACGTGAGGTGTTTGTCGAGGTTCCAGAGGTTAGATGGAGTGATATCGGTGGTTTAGAAGACGTAAAACAACAGTTAAGAGAAGCCGTTGAATGGCCTATGAAGCATCCAGAAGTTCTTGAAAAAATGGGTATTGAGGCGCCTAAAGGCATACTATTGTTCGGTCCTCCTGGTTGTGGTAAGACTTTGTTGGCTAAGGCTGTTGCTACTGAGAGTGGTGCTAACTTCATAGCAGTAAGAGGACCAGAAATACTAAGCAAATGGGTAGGAGAATCCGAGAAAGCAATTAGACAAATATTCCGTAGAGCGCGTCAAGTATCGCCAGCAGTCGTGTTCTTCGACGAAATAGACAGCATAGCACCAGCTAGAGGTTCGAGATTTGACTCTGGAGTTACTGATAGGATAGTTAACCAGTTGTTAACAGAACTAGATGGTATTGAGCCCTTACGCAAAGTAGTAGTTATAGCAGCTACTAATAGACCAGACATAATAGATCCAGCATTACTTAGGCCTGGCCGATTCGATAGATTGATCTATGTACCACCACCTGATTTCAAGGCTAGGCTTGAGATCTTCAAAGTACATACTAGGAAAATGCCCTTGGCATCAGATGTTAACTTGGAAGAACTTGCTAGGAAAACCGAGGGATATAGTGGTGCTGATATAGCGGCTGTATGTCGTGAAGCAGCATTAATAGCTTTACGCGAGGAGTTTAAGGTAAGGCCTGTTGAAATGAGGCACTTCCTAGAAGCACTTAAACATGTACCACCGAGTTTATCACGCGAGGATATAGAGATGTATGAGAGAATGGCTAGAGAGTTAAAGAAAATGAGTGGTTCTGTATCAAGACGTAGAGAGAGTTTATTAATATCTTAGAGCTCATCCGGGGTTCTATATAATGGTTTTTTCAGCTGAGATCCCTTCTTCATTTAATCGTTTCCTCACCTTATATGGTAAAGAAATTGGTAGGCTTGTTTCCGATA
The DNA here is from genome assembly GCA_964625205.1 of uncultured Desulfurococcaceae archaeon. Classification (GTDB taxonomy): domain Archaea; phylum Thermoproteota; class Thermoprotei_A; order Sulfolobales; family Desulfurococcaceae; genus CAZVAW01. The sequence continues at coordinate 30,301 of CAZVAW010000005.1, read as the reverse complement.
GATTTAGGTGTTTAATGGTTATATCTGGTAGTAATCCTGTACAAATGGGTGTTTTAGCCGCTAGAGCTATAACTTACTATGCTAGGCGTAGGAGGAGATTTGAGAAAAACAAGAAGTTTACAGGACTTTATGTTTATCATGATGAATTTGATGACGCTGTTTTAATGCGTGAGGTCTTCGATAATAATCTAGAATCTAATTATGTTAGCTTTCAGTTCTCGATCTATGAGAAAAGCGAGAAATATTTGGGTTCGACTTTTTCTTTCCTGGTAATGGATCTTACCAAGGATCTTAAGCCTAATGATATAGGTAGGTTAATAGGAATAGTTGAAGGCGGTGGTCTCATAATATTATTGACGCCCCCCTGGAGTGAATGGGATACTTTCATGACTATTTTTAAGAGGAATCTAACAGTTCCACAGTTTCCGGAGCCTCGGCATATATTTATTAAATGGTTTAAACATAAGCTCATGGAACACGATGGTATAGGGATCTATGACGCTGATAATCATACAGTAATTAAGAAGTTTGAATTAGGCAGTAGGTCTTCTAGTAAGAGACGTGAAATAGTTATCCCTGAGAAGACGTTGTTTCCAAGGATAGTATATGAGCATGCTTTAACAATGGATCAGGTCAACGTCATAAAGCTTATGGAGATGTTATACGAGAAGGTAGGTAGGGGGAAGAAGAGAGTTATTGTTATAACAGCTGATCGTGGCCGTGGTAAATCATGTGCTGTTGGTATAGGTATTGTAGGTCTTATTCATGAGCTTAGGAAAGTAAAGCCTAAACCAAGAATACTAGTTACTGCCCCAAGCCCTAGTAATGTCCAGTCTCTTATGATGCTTGCAATGAAAGTCTTAGACGCTTTAAAGTATAAATACAACATCTATAAGAGGGAGGGAAATATCATAGAATTGAGAAGCGATAAGTTTAGCATAGAGTATTGGGAACCAATAAATATCCCAAGACTACGTGGTGACATAGTGGTTGTTGATGAAGCAGCTGGTATTCATGTTCCAATGCTACACAAGATATGGGAAAGCCATAATAGACTAGTGTTTTCCACCACCATACACGGATATGAGGGAGCTGGCCGTGGTTTCTCTGTACGTTTCCTACAGAAGATAAGAGCTGATAAGAGAACACACTTAATCGAATACGAGATGACTGAGCCTATCAGATACGCGGCTGAGGATCCGATCGAGGAGTGGCAGTTTAAGACTTTAATGCTGGATGCAGAGCCAGCCGAGCTTGATGAAAGGGATCTAAAGGATATTGAGGAGAAAAACCTTGAATACATAGAATATGACCCGGCTTACTTATTTAGTAAAGAGGGCGAAGAAGAGCTTAGACAATTATTTGGGATCTATGTCTTAGCGCATTATCGTAACGAACCAGATGATCTTGGAATGCTTGCCGATGCTCCACATCACATGATGAGAGCCGTGAAAACTAAGAGTGGTAAAATAGTATGCGCTATACAAATAGCTTGTGAAGGCCGGATTGACGATAAAACTACCGATGAATTATTACGTGGAGGCAGAATACCCGGTAATATTATACCGGATCGTTTCCTTAAGCACTTGAGATACATTGATTTCGCAAAAACTCTAGGGTGGAGAATAGTCAGAATAGCTACGCATCCAGAGGTCCAGGGACGCGGTATTGGTTCTTGGGCTATTGAGAAATTAGCTGAGGAAGCAGTTAGTAAGGGTCTTGATTGGATAGCGGCTGGTTTTGGGGTTAATGATGAGCTTCTACGTTTTTGGCTTAAAAACGGTTTTATACCAGTACATATAAGCCCTGATCGGAATCCAGTTAGTGGTGAGTATACGTTACTCGTGATTAAACCTTTGAAAAAAGATGTTGAGAAATACGTTGAGAAAGCTAATATAGAGTTTAAGTTGAAACTACTTGATTCGCTTGCGATAAACTATAATGATCTCGAAATTAGCGTTGCATATCTACTATTATCCCATGGTAAGCCGGTTATTGATGAACTTGACAAGAACTTTTTAACACCAGTACAACTTGATAGACTCTGGGTATATTGTATAGGGCCAATGACGTTTGAAGCCGCCGCCGATATAATGCATAGGATAGCTAAACTACATTGGATGCTACCCAGGAATAAGCGTCCCATTTTAAAGAAGATCAAGGAGTATTTATTGCTTGGGAAAGCGCTTGAGGCCCGTACATGGGATGATCTTGAACGCGAATTGGGGATGCCAGTTAAGGAGTTACATAGATATGCGCATGAGATAGCATGTACTTACTTCGAGTATATAACTGGGGTTAAGCCAGAGGATTATAAACCGGGAGTAAATACTATCGACTATGATATAAGATTATTCATTTAGATCATCGCCGCCGAGTAGTTCTTTTTCCTTTCTAGCCTCAGCTTCTAACATTTTAGCTAGTACACTAAATGGTAGTGAGAAATCACTACGAGACAACTTATACGGTCCTATTACAACCATTCCCTTACCATTAACAATGTCTATTTCAAATACTCGTTTATCATGGTCTGTCTGCCTCATTTTCTCTACGACGACGAATCTCCGTAGTGTTCCACCTATTATTGATTTACGAAATCTAATTATACCATCAGCTACGTGTTCTACTCCAAATCCAAAGCCTAACGAGGTTGTCACAGCATATTGGCTTGTCAACACTACTGTAACATCCCATTTAGACAGTATACGTTTAACCATATAACTGTATTTACGAGCCATAGCTGGTTTATCCAACCAGAAAGCACTCATAGAATCTATAACAACACGGACATGCCCACGTCCAAGTACACGTCGGGCTTCAATAACTCTAGAGAGAAGCTCCTCAACTTCCAACTCCCTTAGACTCCACGGATCACTTTTCTCACTCATCAAAGCATCTATTATTATTAAATCACCATTTCTAACCGCTGCCTCAAAATCGAACCCAAACATAATTGCTTGTCTAATTATGCTCTCGCGGCTCTCCTCCGTAGTAACATATATTCCTCGTTGACCTTCCTCAAGCCCAGCCGCTATATAGTGTATACAAAAGACAGTCTTACCAGTACCTGGTTCGCCGACAACCGCTACCGTGAAACCTTTAGGTATACCACCGCCTAGGATCTCGTCTAAGCCTTTAACACCAGTTTTAAGACGTTCTACTTCTTCACCAATAGACATGTGTACTCACTATATAATAATTCTATCTATAGGGTAAAATTAACGTTAGGAGTAATAACCCGCTATAATCATACCATGTTTGTATCTAAGCAATAGTGTAGGTTATTTTCACGCGATAATTAGGCAAGTATTTCTTAAATATGGTGATTACTGTTTCGGCGAAACGTCTATGGATCTCTAGGTTACCATATAGTTTAACAACTACTTCGTTATACCCTGGGTAAACATGAAAACTACCTATGAAATAGTTTTTAATCATAGCTCTAAAGCTATACGAGTGTCTCTCAACCCAGAAACCATGTTTTCTAAGCTCCCATACAATATTGTTTAATATCTTATGCTGAATACCAATCGGTGAATACATAGTCTATACACCATTACATACTAGCTTAAATCTACTCTAGGCGAGGTACTTTATTAATGTTTTAACTAAATATTCAGACATAGATGCTGAGGCTCGAAAGGCCTGATACGTGATGAGCCCGCGCAGGGCTGAGTCTATATGGATAAAAAACTAGTGATCGGTGTAACGGGCGCTAGTGGTATAGTATATACTCATAAATTGTTAGAATACTGTAGTCTACTACGTAGAAAGTATAATGTATTAGACCTGATATATACTCGCAACTCGGAAAAAGTAGCTAAACATGAACTTGGACTCAACTTAACCGAGTTTCTCAAGAAATCCAAATGCATTAACCACATATATAGCGAGGATGATTGGAGCTCACCATTAGCTAGTAGTAGTAACTTAGTAGGATATGATGGAGTAATTATCCCAGCTAGTATGAATACTGTGGCTAAATTAGCAAATAGTATACAAGACAATCTATTATTGAGGGTTTTTTCCTCTCTATTAAGACTAAAGAATAAAGTAGTAATTGTTTTCCGCGAAACACCCTTATCAGCCATTGATCTATATAACTTGTACAAGCTAGCTATGTTAGGTGCTATCGTGTTACCCGCTTCTCCAGCCTTCTATATTAGACCCCGGGATTTATCGGATATACTTGATTTTATTGTTGGTAAAATACTCGATGTTCTAGGTGTAGAGCATGCACTTTATAAAAGGTGGAGTGGTTTGGATTCTACCGTGTAAAATCCTCGGCGTCGTAATCCTCATATTCCCTCATCTCACGGAATAATTCTTCTTCACTAACACTCTTATACCTACGTTCAAGAGCTTTAGCGCATTTACCATCAGGTAACAATGCATTGATCCTACAACCAGCATATTGGCACTCATATCCAACACATTTATCTCCACTTAATCTACAATATGCTTCTTTGATTATCTTCCCACGATATGATTTATTAACTATGAATAATGCTCCACGTGTACACTTAAATAAAGGGCACAATGGATTACACATTTCGCCAATAGGCATTGGATTAGCTCTTTTCTGTTGATACTGCTGTCTTCTATATGGTCTTTTATCTTGTCTTGGTCTATATGGGTTTCGTGAGAAATTATTACGTTCTCTCTTACTCAATTAAAACACCCCATTATAGATGCCAAGGGATCACATCATTATTTTTACTTACTTGTTTCAATTAATGTATTAGTTAAAAGAGTTATAAAGATTGTTGAACAACTTATGGTTTCCACCACGTGAATAATACATAGTTTATCTTATTATGATTACTGGTATCTACTAGGGCCAGTATTAACTTTTTCCTAACAGAGTGAAGAAGCCTACCCATCCTAACAATTGCTATTGGGTCGAATTTCTCCCCTAGATCTAAAACCTCCACGCCATAGGGGGCATGATCTATTCCTGGTCCAAACCTATATACAAGATAATCACAACCAAATTTTAACCCTCTTCTAACCACGAATCCCCTTTCTCGGAGATCCCTATAAACCGTGTATAGTTCATCGAATTTCTCTATAAGCCTAGAAGCAATACTATGTAACTCGTCCTTCGATATTCTACGTCCTTTGCTCCAAATCTCTATAACATTTTTCTCTAGTAAATACATTGCTTCAATAAGCGATAACTCAAGAGGAGCCTGTATATCTTTTGATTTAGGTTTTTGAACGCCGAGGAAAGTCCCGTAATAACCGTTCCAGTAGATCTCATTTGCACATTTATAGTCTGGGATAATAACTCTATTATATAATAGTATCCCACTACATCTCTGCTTCTTTAACCCACTATTATCTTGTGTAGTGCTAGGTATCGTAGCTCCTCACCCAAAGACCTTAGTAGATCTGATGAATTCTCCATAAAGTCTAGGACGTCTCTCATCATCATGAGCAATAGTGTTTTTCCAGATAATTTCGTGTAGATCGTGTATGTTGCTTCACGATAGATCTCATCAGCCCTGTTCTCTAGTTTTGAGATCTCATTTACAAGTGATATTGTTTTCTTAGGCTCTACTCTAAGCTTTTTTAACCCTTGGTATAGGTTGTTGAATTGTTCGTTAATCACTTTTCTTAAACCATCGATATACTTGTATAAATCATTATTGAGAAACTCGTCCTCCTTCTTAAGTAATACAAGCCTATATGAAGCACCATCAAGATATTGCGCTAGCCTCTCCAGCCCTAGAGCTATTGATGCATAACTTTGTTTATACGCTATAGTTTCACCTAATCTTACGAGATATTCCATAAATATAATCTTGTTCTCCTCAACTCTATTCTTTGGCACAAGTATTCTCTCATATAGTTTCTTTAGATCAACGTTCTCCTTGGTGAGATTATTGACTACGTCATTAAATATTCTTAGTGCATCCTCTACAATACTAGCTAAGTTTACGAGGTTTTCATGAATATTCATTTCAGCAATAGACTCATTATTATAGGCACACATGGTTTTCCACATCGCAATTACTACTCATTTTGGAATTAATTCTAATCTGAGCTTATTAACTATACTGTTACATCCCATAAATCAATTAACTACCTAAAAACTGTTAAAGACGTACAAAATAACTATACTCTAGGGAAACTATCTAATTTCCTGCTGGTTTAACAGCCTCGATCACATAGTATGGCCAAATAGGTAATAGTCTATTAAGGAAAATACCCCATTTAACCCTCACGTTACTATTACCAAGTATTTCCTTAAACTTATCCACGGGTGGTACACTAAGGTATAGTTTATTTGATTTAATTAGTTTACGTCCCCACCACGTATCACGATATCGGGGCTTAAGACCCTCGTCTACAACAATAATTCTCGATCCAGGTTTAGCTACTCTAATCACCTCTTCAACTGCTTTTTCTTTCTCTTCAAAAGTATTAATACCGCCAACATGGAATACCGCGTCGAAAATATTGTCTTTGAATGGTAGATACGAAGCATTAGCTCTAATTAATACGACGTTATTCCATTTCTTCTTACTAATCATTGAATATGCGTAATGAAGCATATTTATGGAAATATCAATGCCAAAAACCAAGCCTTTATCACCAACTTTCTTTAAGAGAAATGGAATATTTTTACCAGTGCCAGTAGATACGTCTAAAACAATATCGCCCTGCTTAATACCTAGTTTATCAACCCATTTTCTCCTTAACCTATCCTCCAATCCCAGGGTAATGAGTGGTATGATTTTATGGAATAACCTGTAATAGTTTTCCGCTGTTTTATCATAAAAATCCATCCATCTACGATCAGATCCTTTGACAAGCACTGTTGACAGGAGATCTATTACATCGTTCTTAATAGAATACTTATGTTTACATTTACTACATTGCAGAAGATTATTGGAAACCTGGATTAAGGAATTACGACATAATGGGCAAACTAATAGATCGAGGATGTGATCAAGTATCAAAACATACACCATGAACCTAACACGTATAAATAGGATTTAAAGAATTGCTAACAAATTGATAGTATTTTTGAAAAACGATCTCGAACACCACGGTTTGAGATACTTAATATGCATAAGGTATTACGAGTAGTTTTTCTAGTTGCTTAAGATAATGATTAAACATGTATGTAGAGGCGGTAGTACATGAGATTTTTAGTCGTAGACGCGTTAGCTAGGGCATCAGGCTCTAGGTATACGTCGTTTGACGTAGTGGGTGCTGGTCCACGTATTGTGGCTGGGATTATCCATGAAGCAGGCTATGATACTAAGTTGTTATCCTATGAGTTGTTTATGAAAGAGAGTAACTTAGAACAATACGATATAGTCATGGTATCTATAATGTCTAGTGATAAGGGGACGTTAAAAAGGATTATCAATAAATTAGAGGAAAAGAACTTTAAAGGAATCCTCATAGTCGGGGGCCCTGCTAGTTTCGAGTATAACGTTCTCCTACAAGAATATAGTAGAATAGACTATGTCATGGTAGGAGAGGGCGAGATCCCGTTAGAATCTATCCTTAAAAATCCACAGATCTTATTTGATAAAGACCCCAAGCAACTTTCAAATATACCAGCACTAGCGTATAGAAATGAGGATACTATCTATTTAACGTCACAACATATTCATACTCCGGCTGAGAAATTATCTAGTATTAGGCCTTGGACTAATATTAGGGTTTCTTATGAGAATTATAGAGTGCATAGATATTATGTTGAGGTTTTAAGAGGATGTAGTAACTACCAACGACCAATGATCACTGGTTATCCGGGTCTTAACTGTACGAGATGTTTCTTATGCAAAAGCCCGGATATGGAGAAGAGACTTGTTTGTCCAGCTAATATACCTCCCGGTTGTGGGTTCTGTAGTGTTCCATATATGTTCGGCCCCGCACGTTCTAGGTCTATAGATAGTATTGTTGAGGAGATAAAAGAACTGATCAAAAACGGGGCTCGCAGAATAGTTTTAAGTGCCCCTGATTTCCTAGACTACGGGAGGGATTGGCTGGTGAAACCAAAGCCTTTAACTAATCCATGTGATCCTCCTACTAATATTGAAGCTATCGATCAGCTCTTAGGAGAGATCTACGATTTATCTAGTGTTAAGAATGGTATAGTAAGGGTTTTTGTAGAGAATATTAAGGCTTGTCTAGTAGATGATAAAGTAGCTTCTCTTCTAGGGAAATATTTGAAAGGTACAACTGTACATATTGGTTTAGAAACTGGTGATAATTGGTTTAACGAATATGTATTAGGTAAACCAATCTTTAAAGAACATGTTATTAGAGCCGTTAAGCTTTTATCAAAACACGGATTACGCCCATATGTTTATCTCATATATGGTTTGCCTTTTATGAATAGGAAAACGTATCTAGAAACTATCAAGACTGTTAAAGAACTCTCAAGCCTTGGTGTAGAAAAGATAACACTTTATAAATACGTAAAGTTACCAGGCACTGCTTTTAGAAATATTGATTTCGGCATAGAGGGTTTCGAGGATCTCGTTAGTAAACTGAAGAACGTCGTTTATAGAGTTAATGTCAATAAGAAGAAGTTTTTCATAGGGAAGAAACTAAGAGTGTACCTAGTATATAGTAATGGTAAATACTATGGATACCCAGTTGATCACGGGCCAGTGGTGTTTGTAAAAGGTGTTAATAAGCCAGGTTATAGTAATTGTCTTGCGTTAGTAGAAATATACGATGTTGGTCCTAGGAATTTATGGGGTAGACTTATCGATATTATCGAATGTTGACTTATATTTTCTAGTAAAGCTTGAGAGTTTGGCGATATTTTCCTCGACTAAATGTTTCTTTGATTGATCAATATTAGCTCTCACTTCGTTCAATAGATCTATTAGATACGGTATGCTTACCATGAGCAAATAGTTATAATAAGTCTTTAGATACTTACCATAGTAGTCGTTCATATCATATTCTATACCACTGTAGGTTTCTAGAAACTCAGCTGTTTCCTTAATGATCTTCTCAAGCCTTGGTAGAAAAGAATCTATTTTCTCGGGTTGTTCAATTACTTCAATACGTAATATTTTAACCCTAGTTATTAGTTCCTCGTAAGCGTCAACTAGGTCTCTAGCACGTGCAACTATATCTGGTAATCCACTCATGATGTACCAGCCTCTCTCCTATGTTTTCTCACCGTAGCAATACTATTATCAGCTACTCCTTTTTCTCGAAGTTCTTCTGGATAACAAAATACTATGTTAGGATCAAGGTCATCGACTATCTCTGGTTTAAACACAAACTTCTTTCTACCAGCTACAACTATTTCTATCAAGTCATCTCCACCAATATTCAATAGCTTAGCTAGCTCCTTAGATAACCTAGCCGTATTTTCGGGTAGTGACTCATCGTATCTAATTCTAATTCTTTTCTCAACTATCTTTTTCTCCTCCCTCCTCAATTCTGAGGGTGAGGGTATGATCGAGACTAGTTTAGACACGTCTATTTTCTTAGTAGGTTTTGTTTCCTCACTAGATGTTTTCTCCTCCATGATAATACCCCTACATATATGAGGTTATTGTTCCCTTATATCTATATTATCTTGAAAGAATGTTTTAAACCAAGTAGTTCTAATAATTTATCATAAACATTGTTTACATGTATTCTTTCCTGTTCTCTCGTATCTCTATCCCTTATAGTGACTGTCCCATCCTCTAATGTTTGATAATCAACAGTTATCGCATACGGAATACCTATTTCATCGGCACGTGCATATCTACGTCCAATACTTCCTTCTTCGTCATAGAAAGACCTAATTCTCCTCCTAATTAGTTCTCTATGGATGCGTTGTGCTATCTCAACTATTTTTCTATGTTCTGGTTTTTTACCAGATACTAATGGGAATACCGCTACATGGTATGGTGCTATAGACGGTTTTAACCTCAATACTATCTTATCATCCCTGGTTTTTTCTATGGCGTTTTCAAGTAATACGTAAAAGATTCTTTCAAGACCGAATGATGGTTCAACGACATGTGGTATTATTTTCTCGCCATGTACCCTTACTTTCTCTTCTTTGACGATAAACAAGTCTCTACTTAACCTGTAGCCGTTGACCTCAACATAGCCTTCTTTATCGAGTTTTTCGTATAACTCTTTGGGACCATACTTGCTTAGTTTCTTCATAATATTACCAAAGTCTTTACCCGTTGCTTCCCTTATCTTAACCGGGTTTGGAACTGCTTTTTTAACTATCTTCTCTACTGGTTTCTCGTATTTCTTGAAGTAAGTTAAGTCTGCTTTTGAGTACTTCATATGCCTAGCTAGATCATATGTAGTCCTATAACTATATCCAGCTACTTCTACCCAGCCATACTTACTACTATATACTTGTTGATCAAATGTTTGTTCAGAGTAATGTGCTTTCTCCCATGGTAGTTTTTCCTCAAACCTAATCTTGTCGGCAGGTATACCTATTGCTTTCAAAAACATGTTACCACGAGCCATCCAATAAGCCATCCACGGATTTTTAACGATCTTCTTCTCTATAAGCTCTAACGTGGTATATTTCCTTGGTGTATCACTACCTTTTTCTTTATCCTCAGCCGTAACGATATATAGTTCTTCTTTAGCGGTTTCTTTATCCATATAATTTATTACTTCTTCAAGGGATTTTTCTGGGTCAAAGAAGAACTCGAACTCCATGATAGTGAATTCACGTAGTCTTAACAGCCCTTGTCGCGGAGAGATCTCGTTACGCCCTACTCTACCAATTTGTGCGATACCTAGGGGTAACTTGTTACGTGCAACGTTTAACACGTTTTTAAAAGCCACAAACATTCCTTGGGCTGTCTCGGGTCTTATGTAGCCAAGTGATCCTTTATACGGTCCGATCTCGGTCTTAAACAATAATAATGCTGGTTGTGGTTTTGTTAATTCACCACCACATTCTGGACATTTAATGTTTTTCTCGCGTATAATCTTCCATAATTCTTCCATTGATAAACCTTCAACGCGAAGACCTGTTTGTTCCTCGATCAAATGATCTGCTCTATATACTCTACCACATTTACTACATTCTGTTATAGGGTCTGTGAAGTGATCCTCATGACCACTAGCTTGTAATACTATACGTGGCGTTATTATTGGTGTATCGATCTCTACTATGAAATCATGTGAGTAAACCATATAGTAAAGCCATTCTTCTATAATATTCCTCCTAATTAACACCCCGATTGGTCCAAAGTCGTAAAAACCAGCTACTCCACCGTATATTTCATATGATGACCAGTAAAGCCCTCTACGTTTAGCAAGGTTGTTTAAAACTTCATAGACGTCAAAATCTTTCGCCAATACGCATCTCCACAGCATTTGTTTCGTCATTTAAAGCACATTGTATTATACATTTAATAGTTAAACCCCGGGTAATTAATATTGACACCCCTAGTCTTCACCGGAGATAATATGGGAGGATTATCATATGGTTACATGGAAACACTTGCTTCAGAGAACAAATATTTTTGGTTGTTGTGAAGATAATAGTTCACCCTACGTAGTGGTGGGTATACCATTAGATCAGACAACAACTTATAAGCCGGGAACACGATTTGCACCAGAACGTATTAGGTCTGCAGCTTGTAATCTAGAGTTTTACTCGCTAGTTAGCGAGGTTTCGCTTGAGCATATCGGTTTTAGAGATTTAGGGGATCTTGTTATTTCACCCGGTAATCTTGAACGTGTATATAAGGATATAGAGAGTGTTGTCAAAGGTATTATTGAGGAGTTAGGCAACGATATTACTTGTTTCTTCTTGGGCGGAGAACATACTATAACTTATCCAATAGTTAAGACCTTGAGAAACGAAATTGATCAATTAATAGTATTCGATGCACACACTGATCTTAGGGACGAGTATCTAGGCTCTAGATATAATCATGCAACAGTTATGAGGAGGTTATTCGAGGAATTACATATACCTATAACATATATTGGTGTGAGAGCATTTAGTGAGGAGGAACTATTGTTTATTGATGAAAACAAGGATAGTATAAAACTATGTGATTCCTCATCGATTATTAAAGGCGAGTGTAGGCTAGATATTAGCGGTAAAGTATATGTTAGTATAGATATTGATGTCTTAGACCCAGCATATGCACCTGGAGTTTCTAATCCGGAGCCTTTAGGCCTAACTACTCATCAATTAATACATTATCTCTACAAGGTTTTAGAGAGTACAAGCAAAGCTAAGTGGTTTGACGTTGTTGAGGTTAATCCACTGGTTGATGTAAACGATGTAACAAGTATAGTTGCTGCTAAGGTTATTCTTGAGATAATCGGTTTTTATGAGAAGAGATCTAGATAGCTTTTACTATTCTATAGCTTCTGGCAACTTTATATATAATCTCATAACCACAGTATGGGCATCTTATATGGTATCTACCATATGTTTTACGTATTTCTTCTTCATCAAATACAGCGCCACAGTTTCCACACTTATATTTAACAACCATTTCCTAAATCCCTCCATAGAGTATTAAGTAAGCATTAGTTCCCACTAATAAATATGTTCCTAATAACTTTATAAATGGGTCTTAATCTAATTATTAGTGAGAAAATAGATTTATTTAGGTCGAAGAAATGAGTAAGGATCTATCATCAATATGTGGTGGTCTTCCTCCCGAGCTATGTGAGCAACTAACCGCGGAACAACAGATTATCAAGATAAAACTAGATACGCGTAAATGGGGTAGAGAAGTCACCATTATAGAGGGACTACCAGATGATAAGAACGAGTTGAAGAGAATAGCTAAGTATTTGAAGTCAAAACTGGCTACAGGTGGAACTGTTAAAGAAGGTAGGATAGAACTTCAAGGTGACCATAGACATAGAGTTAAAGAAATACTTATCAAAGAATTCGGTTATCCACCAGACAATATATTGATAATAGATTAAAGGAAAAGATTTATTGTTGAGGTAGATCAATTCCAAGTTCTTTTGCTAACTCCTTATACCTATTCCTCACCGTAACCTCAGTAACACCAGCTACTTGAGCAACTTCTTTTTGTGTCCTTCTCTCACCTAGTAGGAGGGCCGCAATATATACCGCAGCAGCTGCTAAGCCAGCTGGGTCTTTACCAGCTGTTATCCCTTTCTCGCGTGCAATATTAAGTAGCTCAGCTGCTTTCCTCATAACAGCTCCACTTAAACCTAATGCATGTGCTATACGTGGTATAAAGTCTATTGGGTCGCTAGTCTTAACCTTAATATCGAGTTCTTTTAAAAGCAACCTATAACATCTAGCAATATCTTTCCTCTCACTACGTGTATGACTAGCTATTTCGTCAAGCGTTCTTGGTATTTTTAACTCTCTACACGCAGCATATATTGCTGCTGCAACAACATTCTCGATACTCCTACCTCTTACTAGCCCTTTTTCCACTGCAAGCCTATAGATCCTAGCGGCTTCTTCACGTACATTTTTCGGCAAATGTAGTAGATCGGCTAGTTTATCTAACTCATTCATAGCTTGAGCTAGGTTTCGCTCAATACTACTTTGTACTCTTGAGCGGGCCTGATACCTACGTAGTTTTTGGGCCTCGTATCTCTTACGCGGAGATAATCTTCTACCAGAAGCATCTTTATCTGAATAATCAATTGTGGTTGCAAAACCACGGTCATGGACAGTGCTTGTTAATGGACCGCCCACTCTACTTCTCTTCTCCCTTTCTTCGGGTGTGAAAGCCCTCCATTCCTGGCGTTCATCGATTACACGGCCAATTACTTCACCTGTAGATGAACAAATGTATTCGCCCGATTGGAAATCATATATTATTTGTCCTCCGGGACAGATATCTTCTTCTTTCAAATATTCTTCTTTATCCTTAGGAGATTGTTCATCGAACATTTTATAACCCCCTCTTTCAAGGTTATAATACGAGTTTTAGTTAGGATACTTAAAAAACTTTCGTTGCCAATATAATATAAACTTTTCCCATTTATAAACCTATCCTTAAGTAAATGTCATACATGGTGGTAAACGATATATTTTCCATTTACATGATTATTCACCTAAATGGTGAAATAATTGTTAATTATAGATACGGACTACATAAGGATCGGTATAGACGTTGATCAACCGGATACGCTGTATTCCTCATTACTTAAAAGTTTTCCTCGTAGATACATACCAGACTATACGGTATTCTTAGATAAAAATAGGGAGTTTGATTCTCTTATTAAATGGATTTTACAAGGTAATGGTTTTAAAGTCGTAAATATAGAGCTTGGAGGTAATATTGAGAGATTCGTTATAAGATCGCCGATACCGCAACCTTACATAAGTGAATCACCTGTTTTCTTCTTATTACAAGTAATGGCTAGAACATATGCTAGGAAGGGATACATAGTATTTACTGATACGGCTGCCGTCTATCTCGATGGTAAAACTGTATTGTTAATGGGTTATCCACACACTGGTAAAAGTACTTTATCAGCGTTAGCCCTAGCATATGGTTACATCCCATTATCTACTGAGAACACAGTTGTGGAAATTCAGGATGACAAGGCTAGAATAGTTAGCGGAACACCAATTTTAGTATATGATCCTAGGATTGAGAAACTATTCAATATTAGGATTGATTATGATGAAAAAACAAAACATGGTTATCGCATTGTTGATCTAGATAAACACGTTCCAGAGAGGAAAAAGATACTTAGAAAGAAACCAGAAATTGATAGTATCTTCATATTACACTGTTCATATAGATCTGGAAACCCCGATCTAGAGCCAGTAAGGGGGAGAAAGATAAAGAAAACACTATGGTACTTCGCAACAGCGTTATTAAAAGGGATGGACTACTATGAACCATACCCACTAGACCTAACAGATAATAGGATAGAGACCATGCTCGGTGAAAATATAGATAAAATGGGAAGGATTTATGGCGAGAAAATACATGAAGTATACGGTAGACACGATAAAGTCTATAAAACCATAATAGACCTGATCGGAGCCGGTGGAGGTTCATCATAGATCAGTACGTGCTATTAATCCTCACAAAGATGAGCGCCGGGGGCGGGATTCGAACCCGCGCGCCCCTTACGGGGCAGTAGGTCGCCCGACCCTTTTAACGGGTCTCGAGCCTACCCCCTTAGGCCGCTCGGGCACCCCGGCACTTTATTAGGCCCCTCATAGCCGAGGGACTCGTCACTACTCAGACGATGCGGGCGATGCCCAACGGGTCTTCATCGGGTCTATTTAATCTATACTTGTTTAGGCGGGATTAAATGTTATTCTCTCCCTTAAAGTTTCTTTCGTCTCCATTACTTTTCTTATGAAATACATGAATACTGGTGAGGGCTTTAAAGGTCTGCTCTTATACTCCGGGTGTGGTTGTGAACCAAAGAATAGTGTTTTATACTTCTTTAGCTCAATGAATTCTGCGAAACCCTCTTCACTCCAACCACTTATTCTTAACCCATTATTCTCGAGTTTATCTATATACTTATTGTTTACCCCATATCTATGGCGATGCCTCTCATATACTCTTTCTGAACCATATATTTTCCACGCATGTGTCCCTTTCACGATCTTAATCGGGTAAGCGCCTAACCTCATCGTACCTCCAAGCTCCTTAATACCTTTCTGCGAAGGCAGTAGATCTATTACTGGATGTGGCGTGTTTGGGTCTAGTTCACTACTATTAGCATTATCTAATCCGACAAGATTACGTGCAATCTCTATAACCATGAGCTCCATACCAAAACATATACCTAGTACTGGTTTCTCGTGTTCACGCAAGATCTTTATAGTAGCTATCTTGCCCTCAGCCCCCCTCTTACCAAAACCCGGTAGTATCACAGCGCCATCGTTTTCTAAAACCTTAGCAACATTTAGTTTTCCACGCTCTATATCAGTTGACTCATACCAATTCAGTTTAAGAGAAACATTATTCCATGCAGCAGCATGTTTGAGCGCCTCAACAATACTGAGGTAGCTGTCTCTAACCTTAGTATATTTACCTATCATAGCTATTTTTACGATATTCTTAGCTCGTGTTAATCTCTCGACGAAATCTATCCATTTAGATAGGTCGGGTTCACGGTATTCGAGCCCTAATTTCTCTACGACATACTTAGTATATCCTTGTTCATGAAGCATTAATGGTACGCGATAAATAGTGTCTACATCTGGATCGCTGAAAACAGCTTCGGGCGGTAATGTAGCGTGTAATGCTATTTTAGCCCTATTCTCATCTTCAAGGGGCCTAGGTGATCTAACAATAATGATATCTGGTTGAATACCAATCCTCCTCAACTCATTAACACTATGTTGTACAGGCTTAGTTTTCTGCTCACCAGTATGTATCACTGGGGATAAAGCTACGTGAACATATAGGGTATTCCTTATTCCTTCCTCAATCCTCATTTGACGAACTGCTTCGAGAAAGGGAAGAGACTCTATATCGCCTACTGTACCACCGATTTCTATTAAGCCAATATCAGCTCCCGATTCACGTACTACTTCCCTAATAGTATTCTTAATCTCATCAGTGATATGGGGGACTATCTGTACACATTTACCCAGATAATCCCCACGCCTCTCTTTCAATATAACGTTATAGAATATTTTACCAGTTGTAATGTTGTGTTTCTTAGTTAAGTTAACGTCTAGGAAACGCTCATAATGCCCTAGATCAAGATCTGTTTCACCACCATCTTCAGTTACAAAGATCTCGCCATGCATATATGGGTTCATAGTACCCGCGTCAACGTTCACATAAGGATCAATTTTTATAGCCGTAACGTTATAACCACATGATTTTAAAAGTAATCCTGTAGAAGCTGTTATAACTCCTTTTCCAAGCCCTGATAAAACCCCGCCTGTTACGAATATGTACTTCGGCAAAATCTACACCGTTGGTGTTTTCCACATTTTCGTAGAATAATATACAACAACTTATTAAGTGAACTCATAGATTGAGATTAACATATGGTTAGTGAGCGGGTTGAAATGGAGTATATTTCATGGAAGAAGCTCTACTTAGCACTTGTAGAGCTAGCTAATAGGATAAAATGTGATGGTTATAAACCAGATATGATAATGGGTGTTTTAAAAGGCGGACTTATACCAGCGCGTATATTATCCGATCTATTATCTATAGATAATCTTGGTTTCATAGGCGTTAAATTCTATAAAGGATTAGCTAAACGTGACATGAAACCAGAGTTAACACTACCACCAACACCAAGCGTTAATGGCCGGAAAGTATTGGTTGTAGATGATGTAGTCGAAACTGGTAGAACTATACAATTAGTTCTCGACGAACTATATAGGTATGGTGCAAAAGAAGCTAGAACACTAACTTTGTACGTCAAGAAATGGAGCCCAATAGTACCAGACTATTACTATAAAGTTACTGATAAATGGATCGTGTTTCCATGGGAGCTTGTAGAAACTAGTTTGAACAATGTTGATCTAGAGCCAATATTAGGGGAGGACGTTGATCTATATAGAGTTGTCCGTGATAAAATACTAAGTTAAACACTTTTTATATAACTTATACATCATAGATACCGCGATACCTAAGAGAATGACATCACGACTAACACCAGCCCATTGAACAGGCGATGCTATTGTCCATGGGTTGAAACCTGATGTGGATACTGGTAAGCCTATATTATGTAAGTGAATACGTATGTCTTGTTCAATGAAAAATATACCCATGATAAGGAAATTCAATAGATCGGATAACCAGTAGAAGATAAGTCGAGGTTTATCTAAGAGAACTATAGCTAAGGGCGTGATCAATAAGATCATTTGCGGTGTAAATACGTAATTTAAACTAGTAGCTATTAACATAGATATTAATCCTAGTTCAAAAACGTATTTACTAAGATCAAGTTTTTTCCTCACAATAACATATGCTAATAATAGTATAGACGAGCCAATCGCTATTGATGAGAAAACTTTATGTAGACTACTGAAGACATCTGGGACAACTACCTGGTATAAGCAGTTCTCGCAATACCATGAGGCATGATAAGTTATAAAATCAGTAAAACCACGTGGAGACGATATAAGCATGAAAATAAATGGAGATAAACCAATTGCTAATCCAAGCATATACTTTGCTAACGTCTTTACATCTATGTGTTTCCCCTTATAAAGCGTTAATAAGTAGATTATCATTAGGAGTACTAAAACTGCTGGTAGGATCTTTGCCGATATTGATAAACCAAGTAATACGCCGGATAATAACCATTTCCTCTCATAGAAATAATAGAGCCCAGTTAATACAAAGAAGCTGCATATTATATCCCAGTTATATATGAGGTATAAGTACATAGAGGGTAGTATTAAGAATAACATTATCTTTTTAGGTTCTTTATTTTTCAATAAAATAATCCTTGAAGCAAATAATATCGTTAATAATAGGTAGGACGTATTCACTATAGCGTTTATCATATAATGTGTAGTTATGATCGCTTCATATCTGCTTCGGTAGAATTGTGGTGTGTATTTCTCGGGTAGGTTCAAATAAATTGCTGTATTAACTGAGACGAGCCATAATAATCCAATGATTGGGGGGTATTCGAATTTATAGTCAATATATGGTATAACTGTTACCCGTGTGCTACGGGTTAACATATAGTATTTAGTAACGTTATACCATTTATCACGTACTTCGCCTGGTTTTAGATAAGGTGAAAATCTCGGGTTGAAAACACCGTATACTATATCGTTATATTTAAGTCCCCAGTTATCTAGCAGTACTGGTGTTTCTGGATGATGAATATAGGTTGATAAACTAGATATTAGCACCGTAGACAATACTACCGCTACTAATACTTTCTTATTGTAATACATTATATACCACCAAGTAGTCTTAGTGTAAGTCCTTGTAGAAAACCTGGTATATATTTCATACGTGTTACGGAGCTGTATCTAAGACCCCATACCCGCTTGTATTTCTCGGTAGCTTTATCTAGTTGCTTGATATCATTGTTTGATAAAGTTATTTTAGTGGCCGATATATATTCATCTACGCGTTCAACTCTACGTGTACCTGGTATTGGTACTGCATTTTTATATATAAGCCAGGCAAGCACTATGGCTGTTCTCGATACCCTATATTTATTAGCTAGTTCTTCGAGTAGTTTTTGTAGTTCCTGATCATTTACTACACGTTTAAATACTGGATCTGTTTTCTGAGCATGTGTTATTGGTTTATCTAATCCCGCTAATGCTCCTTTAGCTAATGGGCTCCAAGCTATTAATCCGATCCTATTTCTCCTCATTATACCTATGAGTTTATTCTCGGCAACACGGTATCCTAGGCTATACTGTATTTGATTACTTACTGGATCGTATTTTCTACTGCATTCTAATACTTTAACTAGTGTTTCTTCATCATAATTTGATAATCCATAATGATTTACAAGTCCTTGTTCAATTGCTTTTTCTAGCCCATGCACCACTCTACATATTGATGCATAAAATGGTGGGGGCCAATGGTGTTGGATCAAGTCTATTTTAAAACCTATTCTACGATTTATCTTCTCTATACTTTTGGTGATCGTGTAAGGAATGTGTTTGTATCCAGCAACTTTACTAGCGATTACAACCTCATCTCTTATACCTAGTCTACGTACTGCTTTGCCTAAGTATTTTTTCAGATAAACCACCTCCATAGATCTCGGCTGTATCGAAGAAATTCACACCACTATTATATGCTTTTTCTACAATCCTATACACGGTTTCCCCTACACCTTGGTTTCGGAAACCCCATAGACGGGAACCAGCCCGCCAGAATCCAAGGCCTAAAACGCTGATTTTTAGTTTTGAACTCCCTAGTACAGTGTATTTCAAATAATAAACACCCAGTTAACTTGTTTCCTTAGCTTTTACGAGCTAATTTGTGTAAATATTATTTTAGCGGGGTGTTATGGTTTAACTGTATAGTATATTCTTTTCCTCTTCTTACCCTTATTAACTATATCAATAATCTCTATCCTCCCTACCTCCCCGATCCTCCGTACATGTGGGCCTCCATCCGCTTGTATATCTACACCAGGTATTTCAACAATCCTTAGTTTTTCAACGTTAGGAGGCGATCTTCCAGCTAATTTGACGAGGCCAGGTATTCTTAGTGCTTCTTCACGTGGAAGCCAGTATATCTTAACCTCTAGATCCTTGGAGATAATCTTATTGGCTTTTTCAACGAGGTCTATGAAAACGTTTTTATCAAAAACCTCTAAGCCATAATCCTCATAGGCTTTATCAACAGAGATGTTTCCTCCCGTGATCAATGTCCCATACATACTATACATAAGCCCGGATAATATATGAGCAGCTGTATGTAGTCTCATCAACTTATACCTGCGATCCCAGTCTAGTACAAGCAATACTTTATCACCAGGAGAAAAACTAGGGCTACAGTCAAGCTCATGCACAACATCCCCAGATTCACGGTCGAAATACACGCTCACAACACGATACCTATCATCACCAGCAACAATATAGCCAGTATCATGGTCAACACCACCACTACGCGGGTGAAAAATAGTCTCATCCAAGAAAACCCGGTTACCATCCACCCCAACAACCCTAGCCCAATACTCACGAACATAAGAATCCCACTGATAAACAAGCCTAACCAAAACAAAAACCACCCCAACAAACAACACATACACCTAAGAAATAAATGAAAGAAAAGAAGAATAGCCGGGCGGGGATTCGAACCCCGGTCACGGGGGCCAAATTCGGGGACGGGGGTCCTCCGTCTACCAACTTATTTGTTAGTACTTTAGATGTTTTTATTTTTTCTCTTTTTATCCGATAAACTTGTCAATTTCCGATATTATCTTCTGGTGTAATTTGTCTTCGATTATCAGCTTCTCCCTTAGTACATACATTATAGTTTTAACTTCATCTAGGAGTCTCCATGTGTAGGTTTTACTGGAGTAGTTTGGTATAAGATCTATGGGCAGACCTTCTTTTACTATTGAGAGTAGAGCTATTATTAAGGCTTTCTTTCCACCAATTCTAAGTACTTTGCTTCTGGGTGGCGAATCAATGTGTAAACCTAGTTGTTTGCAAACATTATTAAGTGCTGATACACAATTATCGTCATTATTAGCTAATATGGCTATTTTATAGCCATGTGCATTAGGATATTTTATGTCCCTCCATCTTACCAGTTTATATCCAGTAATGCATTTATTTAGAGTTACGAGGGCACTACGCTCTATTTTTGTAATAGTTTGATATAGGCCGTTGTATTTCTCCAGTAATTTTAAAATCTTTATTCTTTTAAGTGGATGCTCGATTTCGTTAATAAGGTATTTAATTGCTTGGAAACCAATGAAAATAGGTAATTCCATAGTATATTTTCTAGTTCTATACGTCTTTATGGCTCCTTTACTACTTCTCTCTATCGCTCTTATAAGAGATTCTAGGATCAAGCCTTTTATCGAAAATAGTTTTCTATTTAATACCAGCACGTTACCATGTATGCTTCCATCATAAGATACAACACTACCCAAAAACGCATATATTTCTTCGGGAGTCTTGGGTATTAATTCTTGCTCTGTCAGTATTAATGATAATTCGTTTATCAAGTCTTCTAAATACTTATGATCTGTTTTTGCTAGGTTTTTGGAAAGAACACGTGTGTTTTTAATAATACTAGACACTATCTTATATATCTTTCTAGAGATATTAATCGCTGTCGTAAGCGCATTGGCCCATTCCTTACCTATGATCATGGCAGTATCTATTTTATGTTCAAAGATTAATGGTGCTCGTGGTTTCTCTTTAACCATTCTTATATAATCAGTGTATAGTGATGCTACTCTAACCTGGCTTAAGTATGTCCCAGCACTGTATTTATCGGTCGTTCCAAATTCGATTGTATAACCTTTTAACCATCTCCTTATTTTAGCATCCGTAAAACATAATCCTACATTCTTCCATATTAACCGAGAAGTACCATATTCCTTATAATCATTGTTAGAATTAACTATTATTATCGATCTTCCTATAGAAGCCTTTATTTTACTCATAATTTTCGATATTAGCGAGGCCTTTTGCTCATCTACGTTTTTCAACCCCATCTTATATGCTTTTGCTAACTCAACCAAGTTAATCCCAAATCGTTGAACAAGTTTTTCAGCAAACTTTGTGTAAGTTCTAATTAATACTTCTGAAAAATCCGATAAGATATTGATCTCGTTTGGTACTGATATGATATACTTAACCTCGTATTCCCTGCAAATGGGACTACTTAATGAAAAATTACGTATAACACTGATTTCAGTATTTATATAAGCTAGTTCATTATAGAAAATACTCCAAAATAAACCAGAATCAGGATTTCCTTTTTCTTCACTGCAGAATTCTACAATTAACCAACTATTCATAGTCTATCCATTAATAATAGTAACCAGATTTAAAAAGAGGAGGTAGACGGAGGACCCCCGTCTGCCCCGCATCCTTGGCCGCTAGACGACCCGGCTATTTCTCATAATATTCTTATCTAGGGTTTTGGGGTTTATATTTTTACCATGCAATAGTGGAATGTTCATCTATTATAGTAGGAGTTCTCGTTATGCTTGTCATGGGGGATATTATGTTAAGCGTGTTAAGGGCCATCTCTACGTATATGAGCGGTACTGTGTAAACGGTCGAGTAATAACCAAGTATATCGGCTTATTAGAGGAACTAGTCAGTATCTTTCAAATCTATAGACTTGAAGGCCAGGTTAACTGCAGGATCACAAACAAGACATAAAGCAAATATCCAGGGCCGTAGCCGTAGAAGTAGTTAACCTTCTACAGAAACAAGAAGATCGTTGGTGCGGGGGGTGGGATTTGAACCCACGCAGGCCTACGCCACCGGGTCCTAAGCCCGGCCCCTTTGGCCAGGCTCGGGCACCCCCGCATCTATAGTATATTTTCTATTGGTTGGAGGTTTAAATTTTTAAGATGGGGGAAGAAGTGGTTTAGCCTAGTTCTGCTACTACTTCGGCGTGTTCTTTTATGATTTTTGCTTTTCCACCAGTTGGTTGTACTAGTACTGTTCCACATACTTTGCATCTTGCTGGGAATGTTGCGTGGCTAAATATTATGTTTTCTGCACCACATACTTTGCATACTACTTTAAGGAATTTACTACGTGGTTGTGGTATGAGTATTTTTCTCTTCTTAACCACTAGCGTGTCACCTCAACGAGCTCGTATTTCTTCATACGAATACCCTTGCGATGCAGTATATAGCCGCATTGTTTACATTTTAGCTTGAGAACTACCTTCTTAGTTACTTTAGCGAATCTCTTTTGCTCAGATTTACGTTTTGAACCATAACCTTTCTTTTTAGCCGCGTATCTTCTTTCACCAGCAGCCATTGATCTCCTTTTACCATGTTTATAGATCGTTACCGTATGCTCAGTATGGGTTCTACATCGGGGGCAATATGTGACTATTACTTTTGGTATTTTCAACCTATTAGCACCCCAGTATACCCTGATACTATACTCAACTGTATATAATGGGTTATAAATCTACCACCTCTTATCCTTAACTCCTAGGTAATAAGCAATATTATTGGTCACAATATGTAGTGTTAACACTAGTATACACGCGTAAAATATGTAGTCTGGATGAAGCAAGAACTCCTTAACATCTAGTAAGGCGTAGAATATTATTGTGAAAAAGATGAAATCAAGCTGATCAAGAACTGGAAACGGATCACCGCTTTTAATATCTAGTCTCCTCTTAATAAATGAACCGAACAAATCACCTATCAGTGCAGAAAAAACCGCCCCTAAACCGATGAATAATAGTGAAGGTTCATCAACTACTATGGATAATGCCAATGCCGTTGAAAAACCCATGTAAACCCCGATCAAAAAACCTTCCCAAGTCTTATTTCTCCCAAATAATGGTTTACCATCCACGAATTTCCTCCCAAAATCTATCATACTAGATCCTTTAACGAGTAAAGGTGATGCATTAGCTATCATTGGCGGTAGGAAGTATTTGATAAACCATACTATAAAGTATGTTAACTGATCCATTCTATACCTTCACCCGTTATAATATAGTATTTCTTAACGCCCTCAACTGGTTTAACTGATTCAACGAATCTACCATTTTCATCCTCGCTCATTTTAAAAATATTATTAAACCAATACTCTAGAATAGGCATACCACTAGCAACTACTTCCTCCTCGTACTCACGATAACCTATACGTACCTGTGCAGAGGCGAACAAATATGCTTTTAGATCTCTTGTCTTCTTAGTAAGAACCCCCAGCATTAAACCATATTTTGTCAAAGAATCCTCTCTATAAGCTACCAATCGGTACAAGGCATTAATACTATCTATGAATAACGCATTGTATTGTGTGAAATAAATCACTGACAAAACATATCTTAATAGCTCATCAAAGTCCCATATATGTGTGAAAAAGACATTTTCAAACTTTTCCGGTTGACGGGCTACGCGTTCATAGAATAATGTATCTTCAGTACCAATGTATATACATCTACTTACAACTGAGCATATATTACCAGCGATCGTGAGCAATAAGTTAGTCTTACCTATACCCGCTTCACCGTAGAATAAAGTCGTAGTACCTGGTTTTATTAACTCATCCAACTCTCTACAACCACTAATTCTCAACTACTAAACACCATTTAATTAACCGTTGAATTATTAGACGTTAATCATCGAAATCAATTATATAAAATAGCTAGTTAAGAATATTATTTTCTTAGAAACAATAGTTTCACGAGAGGGGGGATCATAGGGATTTTGTACCGAAGACCCTTAGTAATAGCGGTATACGAGCCTAGGTGGTTTATGCAAGTACTTAGTATTTTAAAAGAGAGAAACATAAGTTTCACGATATATAGGGATCGAGATAGTATTCCATATTATAGTGTTTTCTACACGGATTATTTCTACTTTGTAGAAGAAGTGCGTGACCGCGATGATGTACTTGTAATATATGATCCCGATGATTCATGTAGGGCTTTAGAGAGATCAATTTTGGCTACTCGATTCAAAGAAGAGTACAACGAGTTGGTAATAGGTATTGATCCTGGTAGAAAACCCTATATTGTAGTTCTTGGTGATGAGGAGATATTAGAACATGGAATCGTATCTTTTAATCAAATAGACGAGTTTATAAATAGATGTATCAAATGCTATCCTCATAGGAAAGCAGTTGTGAGGGTTGGCGGTGGGTATAATGGGTGGAAGATCATTTTAGAGATAAGGGATAAGCTAGGGATCCCGATCGAGGTTGTGGATGAGGAAGAAACTACACCAAAAAGTAAACGTGTTGATGACCCGGTTTTCCTAAATAAAGCATTTGAGAAACTAAGTAGATATAGAAATAAAGACGCTTACGCCGCTTTGAAAATAGCTCTTAGAAAAGGTATCGAGGTATCCTAGGATATGCCTATTGTAAAGATGAAGAAAGATGAAATACTATCTTTCTTCGGCCCGGCAGCCGTAACCGTGTTGAATGGCTTAATCGAGGTTTTAAGCAAGAAATTCGGTAGAGGAGAAAGAATAATTGTACATAAACTTAAAAACTACATAGTACACGCTATTGAAGACACTGAACTAGATGTTAGCATGGGACAAGGCGCTCAGATCCAACAAGTTGATGAAAATGAGCCTTATCTTGAAAGATTAGGTATTGCTAAGGAAATTATAGAGAATGGTTATGAGAAGATAATGATCATCGGCGGAGTAGATGTTGGAAAATCAACGTTAACAGTACTATTGTCTAACATGGCCTTAGAGAAAGGCTATAAACCAGCAGTAATAGACTCAGACGTTGGCCAAGCAGATATAGGACCACCATGTTTTATCTCGATGTCTTATCCAGAACAACAAGTTCTTTGGATGCGTGAGCTTAAACCAGTTGCTATGAAATTCATAGGCGATATTAAGCCACAATACCATATTGAGGGGATCATACATAAGCTTTTAGAGTTGATCGGCAAAGCACAAAACGATAAACGAAAACCAGTGATCATAGATACTGATGGTTGGGTTGGAGACGAGTATGCATTGAATTATAAGCATCGATTGATAAACGAGGTAAAACCAGATGCTTTAATAGTTATCGGGGAAGAACTAGCAGTGTTCTTTAGGAAGTACGAGAGAATAGGGATCAAGACCTACGTAACTCGGACACCGATTATTAGAAGAACTAGAAATCGCGAAGAACGTAGAATGCTTAGAAGAGACAAGTATAAGGAATACCTAGAGAACGCCCCTCAAAGAAAAATAGAGTTAGATAATGTGATCGTGATCGGGCATCCCTTGTTCCATGGAGTTGAAATACCTAAACCTACAAATAACCAAAACAATGTTTTCAATAATATACTATATATCTCTAAAACATATGATACGTTACACATAGTTACACAACACCATATTAGAAGTGAGCAATTAGAGGTTGTAAAGAAAACATATGGTATTTCAAAAATTAAAGTATATCCCATTGGTTTCGAGAAAAACATGTATGTAGCAGTATCTGATGGCAGCGAAGATTACCCGGCATTGATCGAGAAAATAGACTATAATAATAAATCTATTATTTTAAAAACGGGTTTTAACGGAGAGATAAGAATAATTAAATTATCAAACATACGTTTAACGGAAGATTATAGCGAGCAAATGATCTAGGACGAGGCGCTGCTCTTGAGCTTAAGGGAATATGTAGATAAACTACGTGGTAGTGGTAAAGAATATGTTTTCCTAGGTAAGCTTGGAAGAGAATATGAAGTAACTAGACATGCTTACCAGGTTAGGAATAGGATTGTAGAGTTTGAGTTAGAAGATACTGGTATACACTGTATAACTAACTTGATATCTAATCGTAAAGACCTCTATACAATCCTAGGCGTTAATAACGATGTTGAAGCATATGAGAAAATCATCGACGCTATAGCTAATCCAGTGAAACTCGAAAAAGTAGATTTCAACGAGTATTTCGAGGAAACTAGTTACACGTTGGAGGACATGCCATTTATAAAATATTTCCGTGAAGACGGGGGTTACTATTTAACTGGTTCGATCATAGTGGCTTGTATCGATAATATATGTAATGCTAGTTTTCACCGGATAATGTATGTTAATGAAAATGAGGCAGTAGTTCGTATAGTGCCTCGTCATCTCTATCAAATACATATCAGTTATAGTGAGAGAGGAGAGGATACCCCAGTAGCTATTGTTCTAGGTGCTGACCCTATTGTTGAGTTGGCTTCTGCTATTACTACCAGGTATGGATTGTTTGAGTTAGAGATAGCTGCTAGGCTTAGTGGCGATAATCGTGTTGCCCTTACACCCAAGTACAAGATACCAGTACCCGTAACAACTAGTATTGTATTAGAAGGTGTTATTTCACGTGATAAACTAGTTGAGGAAGGACCATTCGTCGATATCCTCGGATTAGCTGATATTAAACGTAAACAACCAGTGTTCCAGCTTGAAAAAATACATGTTAACAAGAAATACCCTATACTATACCATGCAATCGTCCCTAGTCTCTGGGATCATATATTCTTAATGGGTTTTCCACGTGAAGCAATGATCTATAATGTTGTGAAAACGGTTTCGCCAAATGTTAAGTCGGTTAGGTTAACGATCGGTAGTGGTGGCTGGTTACACGCTATAGTATCTATTAGACAAGTAAAGCCAGGCGAAGCACGTAGTGTGGGTATGGCTGTAGTAACTGCTCATCCCAGTGTTAAACATGTCATAGTTGTTGATGATGACATAGATGTTGATGATCCACATATGGTAGAATGGGCTATAGCTACACGTGTACGTGGCGGAGAAGATATCATCATTATACGAAATACTCATGGCTCAACACTAGATCCACGTAGTCGTGGTGGAGTGGGTGATAAAGTCATTATAGATGCTACCAAGCCATTTGATGAGCCTTGGGAAAAATATAAGAGGGTTAAGATCCCGTAATGTACTTGACACGTGAGCAGGAGAAGATACTAGCTGGAGAATATGGGTGGGCATACGCTAAAGCACTTGAGATCATTGTAAAAGTAGGGGGGGCATTAGGTGCTGAGAAACTAATACCTATTACACATGCACATGTATCTGGTATATCCTATACTAACATTGGTGACCCTGGTTTAGAGTTTATAAGAGATTTCTATAAAGGCGGTGTAAAAGCAAAAGTATACACGACTATAAATCCCGGCTGTATAGATCTACTTGGCTCTTCTCGGATCATAAGTGATGAACCTCGTGATAAGCAATTAGAGATCAACCAGTATTTAGAGAGGATGGGGTTTAAACCAACCTACACTTGTATACCCTATATTCACCGTAGACCAGTCGTTGACGAGCACTTAGCTTGGGGCGAGAGTAGCGCTGTAATATTCGCTAATAGCGTGTTCGGAGCACGTACTAATAGAGAGGGAGGACCATTAGCGTTAGCAGCTGGTTTAACAGGTTATACATACTACTATGGGTTGCATTTGCTAGAGAATAGAGTGGCAGAAGTAAAAATAGTACTAGAGGATATTGAGCCAGACTACTATGGTGGGCTAGGGCTATGGATTGGTGATAATATTAGAGAGACGCCGATCATTATGAATCTTAAACCTAGTATCCCACACATAAAACTATTATTAGCTGCCGCGGCCGCAAGTGGTGGTCATGGTTTAATAGTATTAAATAACTTAACCCCGCCGAAAACATATAGTGTAGATGATTCAGCTGAAAAGATACATGTTGATAAAAAAGATATCATGGAATACACTGGTAGTTTATCCGATATACAAGGCGAGGTTATAGGATATATTGGTTGTCCTCATTTAGATCCTTTCGAGTTTGAGGAGTTGTTTAACCTTATAAAAACCCATGAAAAACTAAAGAAAGACTATAAGTTATTAGTGTCGATACCTAGGATTTACGCTGATCTCTATAGAGATGAGATATTGTTTTTGAAGAAACGCGGCGTTGACGTAGTTGTAGGTACTTGCCCCATTGTATCTATTCTCAGGGATAAACCAGACTACATAGTAACTAATAGTGGGAAAGCAGCTTTTTACCTAAAAAGACTACATGGTATAGATACGGTGGTTGCTCCTTTGAATAATATTATTGAAATATTGCTTGGTGATCAGTGATTAAGGCTGTAAAAGTTAAGCCCATTGTCGATGGAGACTGTATAGGTGAAGCGGTAGTTATTGATAACTATATTAGTTTCTTTGGCGAGGTAGATCCTGTTAAAGGTATTCATAGACCAACTGGTAAATCGATAGCTGGTAAAGTCCTTGTTTTCAGAGGTGGTAGAGGCTCTACTGTAGGCTCGTACATTATTTATAGTTTGAAGAAGCATAAGACTAACCCTAAGTGTATGATTGTAGCTGAGGCTGAGCCGATAATAGTTGTTGGTGCTGTGTTAGCCGATATTCCTTTCCTCGTTGTCTTGGAGGATTTCGATTTATTTATCAAAAACATACATGATGGGGTAACTATAAAATACTATAGAGGCGGAGATAAGCTTGTCTATGGCGAGTAATGGTTTATTTATCGTATTAGAGGGTATAGATGGAGCTGGTAAAACTACGATCGCTAATATGCTTATAGAATATCTACGTAGTAGAGGATATAAGACAATATACACTTATGAACCACATGATTCTCTATATGTCGAAATTCTTAAAACTAAGTATAACGAGCTACGTGATGCTTATCTAGACGCCTTAACCTATGCGGCTGATCGTTTAATTCATTTAAAGACTATTATCAAACCCTATCTTGAGAAAAACTACATAGTAATTTGTGATCGTTACTTTTACAGTAGTGTTGCTTATCAATCAGCTCAAGGTGCACCACTTGACTGGGTTCTTGAAATTAATAGATTCGCGTTAAGACCAGATATAGCTATTTACCTAGACGTAGATCCTGAGATCGGTTTAAAAAGAAGAAGTAGATTAAGATCGAAATTCCCAGAATACGAAGTACTTGATTTCTTAGTTAAAGTTAGGAAAGCATATATAGAACTTGTAAAGAGGGGTCTACTTATACTAGTTGATGCTCATCATGATGTAGACACAGTATTTAAAGATGTAGTTAAAATTATCGAAAAGAATCTCACACGCATAAAACCTAATTCGTAAACACATGGGTTTATGTTGAAGAATATAGTTTCACTTTATACTTGTCTTTGATAGCAGTGACTTGATTCTATAAATACGCTCTATTATCTCTAAGTAGTTGATAAGTTCATGTGCCGATAAATCACCAATATCTACGCGTTCGTTTATAACACGTAATA
>CAZVAW010000004.1:63769-70445 GCA_964625205.1 uncultured Desulfurococcaceae archaeon | reverse complement strand
GTGTGGAGAACAATATAGTTGAGAAGATCATTGTTCATTGGAGAATTAGGAAGGGTCAAGTACTTGAGGCAGGTACTGATGTGAATCAAGTTGTTATAGTGGATGAAAATAATAGAGTGATGGGGATCGCTGAAAAACGCGATAGTAAGTATGTGGTTATCCGTGTTTTTCGTGGCGGAAAACCCCCTGTAGAGACGAGTAATAGGAAAAGCAACCTTAATACCGTATTAAAATATAATCGTGAAGGTATTGAATGGTTTAAAGAGCGTTCAATCAAGTTTTTGAAAAAACTATATGAGAAACACAAGTTACCAGTAGTAGTGTCATATTCTGGCGGTAAGGATAGTTTAGTAGCCCTGCATTTAACGCTTGAAGCACTTGGTAATGCTACAATGCTTTTCAACGATACTGGATTAGAACTCCCAGATACGATAGATAATGTTGAGTATGTGAAAAACTATTTCGACTTAAAACTAGTTGAGGCTAAAGCCGATAATGCCTTTTGGGAAGCACTACCTATTTTCGGGCCACCCGGTAAAGATTATCGATGGTGTTGTAAAATAGCAAAATTAACACCCATAGCTAAGACTACACGAGCTAAATGGAGTACTGGTGCATTAAATATTGTTGGACAACGTGCTTTTGAATCAATTGATCGTGCTAAAAGCCCGGTTGTATGGAGGAATAAATGGGTTCCACACCTTCTATCAACAACTCCTATTCAGGATTGGAATCAATTAACTGTATGGCTATACATTTATCTACATAAACTACCGTATAACCCGTTATACGATGTAGGTTTTGAAAGACTTGGGTGCTATTTATGTCCTTCAAGTACATTAGCCGAATTCCATGAAATCGAGAAAAAATATCCTTGTATGTGGAGGAAATGGTTAGAAGAGCTGGAAAAATGGAGAGTTAAATTAAACCAGCCACTTGAGTGGATAACGTTAGGACTATGGAGATGGGCTACACCAGCGACTGCAAAATATAGATTAGCAAAACATGTAGAGGGCTATAAGATCGATTGGAAAGAAGAGTATAGGAAAAGACTATTGTTCTCGAAAACGGAATTTGCCCCCATGAAAAGTATCGTGTATAAAGATGAGTTAATCATAGAATTCAATAGGAATCCCATAGATCAGGGTGAACTTCTCTCATTCAAGGCGAATATGGAGATGTTAAAATACAAAGTTATAATAGAAGATGATGAAATCATAATAGAAACACGCGACTCAAGAATAAATATTGCTGGAAACAAGTTAAGAGTAACGCCGTATAAGAGCGTTGAAAATCTCGAGGATTTAGTTGACGTATTAAAGACTATCTATAGAATCAAGGGGTGCGTCAAATGTGGAAGCTGTGTATTATGGTGCCCATTGAAAAGAATAAGATTAACTGATAAAGGACCAGTACCACCAACTAACTGTCCTGCTTGTAGAGTATGTTTAGAAGTATGTCCTATTTCAGAGGTTCTTGTCGAGAAAATCGTACTTCCACTCATAACAAATGATCCATACATATGGAGTAGACCTAGTAGGAGAAGAGCTTCTGAGGAATACATAGTTTTGTCTTCGATAACCTAATGTTTCCTTCTAAGATACTTCTTGGCTCTAATAGCTCGTTTTTCATACTCATATAGTATTCTATATAGATCATCACCACTTCGTACCCTACTGATAATCCTACTTACATCATTTGAGCCAACACCACGTGCACCTAAAGCTATCAATGCTATCTCACCATGCTCAATTAGTAGGATCGCTCTACGTCTAAGATCATCGATAATTTTCTTTTCATCTCTACTAAGTTTTTCACCACGTTGCATTTTCAACACTATGTTCCTCTCTAATGCACCATCACCTTTCACAACAGCAATTGTTTTTAATTTACATCGAGGACAATAGTAGCTTTTTCCGAGAAAATCACGAATTCTGCCATGTTCAAGGTAACCGCATCTAATACATATCAATGTTATTTTTCTATTCAATATTTTTTCGCGGTAAAGTTCTTTATCAAACGGTTTAAGTGCTTCAACATGAGGTACTTCTACATAGTTTAAGAGTTCTATGTGGAATAAGTTACTTTTATCACTACGTCTCTTAACGATCCTAATCTTACCACCCTTGATCCTCATAGCTAGTTCTCGCACATTTTCAAGATCATAGTCTTTAAATACAACTTCTTTCAAAGCCTCATACCCGATAATAGTATCTATGAATCCTGAAAGAATACTCTTTGATACAGGGCCAGCCTTAGGATCAATTGCACCGAATCTTTGTGCTACTTGATATATGCGCCAATATAATGTGTTTTGATTACTTGCAATTTCTCTAATAATACTAAAATCAATGTATTTTAAAAGATTCATGAAGACTTGTTCAATAGTATCCATTAACTGCCCCACTAGATAACTATACCGTTTACTCGGTAAACCTATGAATATAGCGTATGGTGTAGCATATACATGTATATCTAGGAAGGGATAACGATTACTTATAACAGTTTTCAGCAGATCTCTTAAGAACTTATTAACTCTACTACCGCCATAAACATTTATAGTGATTATATTTAACTCCTCATTATAATCAATTACAATTGTCCTATCGTCTCCAAATTGTCCAGCTTTATCTCTATATTTCATCAAGATCTCATTAGCAAAACTATACATTTCCAAACTATTATTTTCTTTTATTCTACGAATAATACTAGCAACTTCACGGGCAACTTTATACTCGACAGGAATGTTTTCACCCTCCCAATGTGGTATAAGGGTTTCTTTTTCAACCTCTATTTGTTCAACATAGAGCTTAGCATTCTCATGATCATATTCTACTACTCTCCAAACGCGTCCTCCAAGTACTATTGAGTCATTAGGATTAATGTTTAACACAACATATTCCTCATTAAGCGTTCCTATCTTTTTCCCGCTGGATACCTCGATCACATTTATATTTCGGGTATCTGGGATCATTGTTACTTTGTATAAATAGATCTTAGTCCTACGTGTAGGTTTTACGATGTTACCGTTTATTTTTACTATTCTAGCGTATTCTAGATACTCCAGCAGATCATTAAATGTACTTATGTCTAGATCTTTATATAATACGTGCTCTGTGATCTTATTATAGAGATCGTATTTGTTAAAGCCGTTTGTTATCAATGAGAACAATGCTATAGCATAAGCTAATACGTCTAAAGGCGATTTTTCGATTCTTTCAACTTCAAGATCATATGCGTAGGCACGTCTAGTTAAAACAATTGCTTCTAATGCTTGAAACATGTTTTCGAGAGTAATAATACATCCACGCGATACTCCTCCTAGTTTATGTCCGCTACGTCCTATTCTTTGTAGAAGACGTGCAACTTGCCGTGGCGACATATATTGTACAACATAATCTACTCTACCAATATCAATACCCAACTCCATACTCGAAGTAGCTACCAACCCTTTTATTAACCCGTTTTTAAAACCCTGCTCCATACTCAATCTATGATGTTTAGATAAACTACCATGATGAACCCCTATTTTAATATCATCTAAACCTAGATATTCTGTGATCTTAGATAAGAGATAACCTAAGCGTTCAGCCAATGAGCGTGTATTAGTGAATATAAGAACGCCTTGATGCTTGTTAAGTATATCAATTATATATGATAAACGAGAAGAAAGACCCGGATCCTCTACTATCTTGTTTATCCCATATCTATCATTAAGTGTTTTATTTGGAATAATAACATTGATCTCCAGTTTCTTTATAGTATCATCACTTAATACAATAGTGTTGGAGAATACTTCACCACTTAGTATTCTTGAAGCAGTTTCCCTATCTTTTAAGGTAGCCGTTAATGCTATTTTACGTATAGCTCTCTTTAACACATATTTCTCTAACAGATATATTACGGTAAACAAGAGATAACCACGTTTACTTTCAAGCAACTCTCTAAACTCGTCTATTACTATAAACTTAGTATTCCTAATGTATTTAAGAAACTCGTTATTCATTAACAAGTAATTGAAAGTCTCGGGCGTTGTAACTAAAATATGAGGGGGATTAGATAGTACTGCTTTCCGAACCGATTGCGGTGTATCTCCATGTCTTAACGCTACTGATACGTTAAAACATACACCGATCTTCTCTATCCTCTCAACAATATCTCGATTCAAAGCCCGAAGAGGAGTTATATATATTGCCGATACTGGTTCCAACTTATTCTTACGTATAAGATACATTATAGGGAAGAGAGCTGCTTCAGTCTTACCAGAACCCGTTGGTGCAACTATTATAATAGAGCTACTAGTTTTAACAATAATATCAAATGCTTTCTTCTGCAAACTCGTTAGTTTCTTATATCCCAGTTTCTCTAAACACTTACCTATACTATTCATGGTGAAAAACCAGTTAGTAATAGTTGATTAACCAGTTTATAAAATATTTATTTAATTAGACTATATAGCAGGAAACTATATTGACACACTATGTCGTTAGGGGTTTTAATTGAAGGTTTCTCAAGACCCTTTTGTGCGTGGGATTTTGCAAGTCATTGTAAATATGGTGTTTTACAGTATTTTATCCAGCTTTTCATTTGAATCTACAACTAGTTTCATTAACCTTTACGAATCTTTTACTGCTTTTCTTTTCGTATTTCCCCTATCAATTATTGTTTCAAGTATAATATTATCGTCTATTATATTAGGCATTATTAACACTACTATATTAATCTACTTATATGAGCCCGGTTTATTCACCAATAGACTTTTTTATGTTGAACTACTCGGTATCTACGCCTTTTCAATCATTATCGTAGCTATTATTTTCAAATTCTTAGGATTAAGAGATGTTCTGATCGATATACTCAGGCAAGGTTCTTATAAAAGGAATCTTGTGCTTCCCACTAATGAGATCTTTCATAACTATGCATTATTTTTTGCTTCACTCTCACTAATTCTACCTCTAACAACGTATGGATATAGTTATCTTATAGGAGTTTTACAAAATGAAGAACCTATTCTTGTAAAATCAACCGTCATAACCTATTTATCTATAAATATACTTATATCGTTGATCGCGTTAACGTATTCGAGGAGCCCGTTATGTGGGTTAAAAATAGGTTTTTTAGCATCGTTTTCAGCATTATCACTAGCTCCTCTCATAACATATACTTTAGAGGAAATCGTCGAAGTAAAGGGGTTTGAAACACTAGAGCGTATAAAACCATTAGATGAAGAAAAAGGGTTGTTGCTCGGTGTTGTGAAAGCCCGTCTGCAATATGGGTTGCCACGTAGGCTCTATGAAGATATAGAGCAGGAGTGGATTAGAGATACAAGGCGCAAGACATGGTTTTGGGCTCAATACGAGGAGATCCTCTTAATAGATCCTCGTAAACTCCCGAATAAACACGTTGTTATAATGGGGTCTAGTGGTAGTGGTAAATCATTGTTAGCGAAACATCTCCTACTAGAGTATCGTGTGAAATTCAATACTGGCTTTATAGTATTTGATCCTCATAATGAATACTATATTCTAAAGAATTATTTACCCGAGATCGGAGTTTATGATGCTTCAACGCTTAGTTTAAACCCATTAGAGCTAGGCAGGTTAAACCCGCGCGAAAGAGCTCATCAACTATCTAGTATTATAATGTCACTATTTAGACTAGGACATTTACAGAGACAAGCTATCGAGGAATTAATCATTAAGACTTATGAGTTGAAAGGCATATATGTTGATAGTCCTTCAACATGGAGTATAAAACCTCCTACAATGAACGATGTATTAGATATTTGTACGCAGTTAATGGAAGAAAATGAACTGTATAAGAGAGTATATCCATATATAAGGATCTTGGCAGATAACGTTTTTACAAATACAACTGTCAGTTTGGATAAGATAATGGCTAAACCAGCTATTATTACATTGAATAATTTAAAAAGCGACTATGTACGAGTACTATATGTTGATACTTTCCTACAGCGACTACTAGATATGATGTATAGACGGGAAATTAAAGGTGAGTATATAATTGTATTAGATGAAGCCTATACTCTCCTAACTAGGGATTATAGTAAACATATAGCGTCGAGATTATTAATGGAAAGTAGAAAATATGGTATTGGGATTGTGTTTATAACACAACATCCACTAGCTATACCAACCCCTATTATAGAGAATGCTGCTATCAAGATATCGTTTAACATAACTGAACCTAGAAACCTAGATTACGTTTCAAAAATATTCTCTGGTATATATATTAGGGACAAGGTAAACAGTATTAGGAATGCTTTGAGAAACTTGAAAAGTTTAAATTACATACTTGCAATAAGTGGTTTAGGTGACGCCTTTATAGTTAGTGAGGAGGAGATAGCAAAACCCTTAATAGAACATAGTAAAAGGTGATAATAGGACTTGTTTGTAGAAGAAAGCGAAGTAATAGAAGAAACAGTTGAGGAAAAGGAAGAAAAAGAAGAAATAAAGGATCTAAGGGCCATTAGGATCGATTATTTAGAAAAATTCGTTAAAATAACAAAGACGTGGATCAAAATACTTGAGGGAAAAGCTTCTATAGAAGAATTAGAACCATTACGGGCCAGTATACCACGTGAAGAAAAGAAGAAAAAGAAAGAGAAAAAGAAAGCTGAGAAGAAAGAGAAGGAAAAAGAAAAGAAAAAGAAGAA
>CAZVAW010000004.1:32556-63669 GCA_964625205.1 uncultured Desulfurococcaceae archaeon | reverse complement strand
AAGAAAAAGAAGAAAACAAAGAAAAAAACTACGAAGAAGAAAAGTAAAAGTAAGAAAAAGAAGAAATAGCAAAGAAAGCTATGTTACAGTGTTTGTTTCTCAATAATAACGTCTTCGTATCCCATTGTGTTTAAACACTTTTTTAAATATTCTATGTTAAATCTACGATCAAAAATAATCTCTACCTGCTCTTTATCATTTTCCTTAAATAATTTGAGTTTATGAACAATTGCTTTACCCGTGATCACTTCTCTTTGATCTTTTTGAGGCGTTATATATTCCTCGAACTTCTTTTTAAGAACTCGTAAGAATTCATTAAAGCTTTCAACTATTCTGATTGATTCTTCAAGATCCCTTGAACCACCGGTTTCGTCGTAGAGGCATTCAAATAATTCTAGTGCTTCATCACGTTTAAGGATGACATGAGGACTATTTGCTAGATCAAGTATTATTTTAACACTACTCATAGTGATCACACAATATCAACGATTATCATAATGTATATTGATTCAAAAATACTAATTTATATATAGGTTCTAAAGCATTAATTACTTTAGTCTAAGTACGAGTCACTGGGTGATACAGTATATGTTTAAAGCAGTTTATACTTCAGCTAGTAAATTTAAATATATAGCACAAGCATTGGCGAAAATTACGGACGAGGCACCCTTCTATGCTAGCCAAGATATGCTTGAAGCACGAATTCTAAGCCCTGATAAAACCGCTATGATCATATTGAAAATCCCCTCTATTTCATTTGAAGAATACGAAGTTGATGAACAAGAGGTATTTATCGTTCCAACGAGTGATTTAAACAAAATAGTTAGAAGAGCTACCAGAAACGATGTATTAGTTTTTGAGTACTTAAAAGATGAGGGTAAGCTAAAGATCGGGTTCCGTAATAAGAAGACTGGTATTGAGAGAAGTTTCTTAATAGATGCACGTAGTGGTGCTGGAGAAACTATAGAGGAGATAAAATTAGATCTTAGTGTAACGGCTAGGTTTGTAGCTGATGATTATAAACAAGTTATCCGCGATCTAAAAGTTGTGGGGGAGGAAGCTGTCTTTCACTATAAAGACGGAAAACTATATATAACGGCTCATGCTCAACAGAAAGAGTATCGTGGAGAATTTAGTGAAGGCAACCCCCTAGCATATTTATCAGCTACTGTTGATGAAGCTAAATCAATCTATAGTGTAGGGTTATTAGAAGCTACGTTAAAACCAATACAATCAGCTAAATATGTTACATTATACTTCGACACTGATAAACCAGCAAAGATAGAGTTTGAGATAGCCGAAGGAGGATATATGACGTACTGGATAGTACCTCGTGTAGAGGCCTAGAGAAATTATTTTTGTATAGACTTACTGTCTAATTTAGAGAGGAGTTCTTCCATAATCTTTTTCTTATCCTCAAGTTTAGCTATCGGTTTAACTGGTTTAGCTATTTTTATCTCCCATACTGGTTTTGGACAAGAACTTCTCTCAACACATGATAAGCAACAATGAATACATACACTAACCTCTGGATGAAGAGTACATTGTCTCGTTGTTATATATCTCCCGCATATACTACATCTTTCCCAGAAAATAGTCAAGACTACTACCACCCTACATTATCGTTATAAGGGTTTTACGTTAAATAAAGTAGTGTCCAACCGATGATACACGGTATCCGCGGCAGGGGACAACATTCAAGCCCCCTGCTGTGTAGCCCGTGTGGAGGGATGAGGACCTCTACGCATATTCTAAGAACCTATTGGTCTTGTTTCGGGTATACACTTATATTCTACAAACCATTTAATAGAATAATTGGCTAGACACATCAGATCATGGTGTAGACTTTGCTTTACGAAATAATATTCTATGGACGTGGAGGTCAAGGGGGAGTAACTGCTGCTAATATTCTCGTGTGGGCGGCAATGTTTGAGGGATTATATGCACAGGGGTTCCCATTCTTTGGTGCTGAAAGACGAGGTGCTCCAGTAATGTCTTTTGCTAGGCTCAGCGACAAACCTATATTAAGGCATGGCATGTTCCGTGAAACCGATATTTTAGTAGTGCTTGACCATAGATTGATCGAGTTAGGAGTTACCAAGAATGTACATATACGTGATAATGGATACGTAGTTATAAACGCTCCTGAGAACTATAGTATTGACGAGGAAAAATTCAGTTTACATGGAAAAACAAAATTCTACCAAGTAGACGCTACACATATAGCTATTAAGAATAAATTAGTTGTTGCTGGTTGGCCTGTAGTTAACACTAGTATGTTAGGTGCATTTTCTAAAGCAACTGGCCTGGTTAGTATTGATAACATTGTTAAAGCTATTAAGACATATTTTGGGGATAAAGTAGGAGAAGCCAATGCTACGGCTGCTAAACAAGCTTTTGATCAAACAAAGTTGGTTAAGGAGGTGTAAGTCTTGGTTAATAAACTTGTTATCGAAAAACCCCTTTACAATAAACTTCCATTAGCTAAGCCTAAAATAGGTGTTGCTGGGAAAACAGGCACTTGGAGAACAGAGAAACCGGTAGTGAATAACGATAAGTGTAAGAGATGCTACTTATGCGAAATATATTGCCCAGTAAACGTTATACGTGTAGAACCAGAAACTGGGGCTGTTATAGACTATGATTATTGCAAAGGCTGTGGATTATGTGCTGATGTTTGTCCATTCAACGCTATAGAAATGGTACCAGAGGATTGAGGTGATAGGTGTATGGGTAAGAAAATGGTTCTCACCGGAAACTATGCTGTAGCATATGCTGCTAAACTAGCACACGTCGATATTGTAGCGGCTTACCCGATCACGCCACAAACAACTATTGTCGAGAAAATAGCTGAGCTGATCGAGAAAGGCGAAATGGATGCCACAATGATCCGTGTTGAATCAGAACACTCAGCACTAGCAGCGACATTCGGAGCAGCGGTAGCCGGAGCAAGAGTATTAACAGCAACCAGCAGCCACGGACTAATGTACATGCACGAATGGCTACACTGGTTCAGCAGAGCCAGAATACCTGGAGTAATGGCAATAGTCACAAGAACACTAGCACCTCCATGGAATATATGGTCTGATCATACTGATTTTTATGGTCAGCGTGATACTGGTTGGTTGTTGGCGTTTGCTATGGATAATCAAGAGGTTTTGGATACGGTTATTCAAGCGTTTAAGATTAGCGAGGATCCGAGGGTGTATTTGCCTGTGTTGATCGGGTTGGATGCGTTTATACTTAGTCATACGAGTATGCCTGTTGAACTTCCTGACGAGGATCGTGTTGTTGAATGGCTTGGTCCACGTAGACAAGGGTATGTGATCGATGGGCGTGAACCATTAGCGTTAGGTAACCTAGCTTGGCCAGAGGATACTGAGGAGTTATTCATGGATCTTGAGAAGGCTATGGAAGAGTCCTATAATGTGATCAAGGAAGTTGATCGAGAATATGGAGAACTCTTTGGTAGGAGTTATGGTGGCTTAATACAATGCGTACACTGTAGTGATGCAAAATATCTTGCAGTATCAACGGGTGCTTGGAGCGGGGATTTAATAGAAGCCGTCAACATGCTTCGAGAAGAAGGTTACCCCGTTGGCGTTTTACGTGT
Organism: uncultured Desulfurococcaceae archaeon; assembly: GCA_964625205.1. GTDB lineage: Archaea > Thermoproteota > Thermoprotei_A > Sulfolobales > Desulfurococcaceae > CAZVAW01. The sequence goes on along the minus strand of CAZVAW010000004.1, from coordinate 60,056 downwards.
TAGGTTCTACAGACCGTTCCCACATAGGGATATATGGGAGTATGCAAGAGGAGTTAAAGGCGTGATTGTATATGATAGAGCGATAAGTTTTGGTGCATGGGGGCCGTTGTATACTGATACGGTGGCTGGCTTGTATAACTACACAACAAAACTACCAATTATAAGCAATGTAATAGCTGGTGTAGGTGGTGTAAATGTTCCACATGAAGATTTCTATAGGTTGACAAAAGAGTTTATTGACACGATCGAGAAAGGAGAGGAGCCTCCTCGAATTAAATGGTATCATAGGAGGTGAAATGTAGTGAGTCAAGCCAAACCCCCACTTCCCTATAAGATGAGAGACGTGGTATTACCCGGAGATGCTGCATGTCCAGGCTGTCCTATACCGATGGCTTGGAAAGTATTATCAGCTGTATTTGGCGAGAAAATGATCCTCGTAATACCAGCTTGTTGTTCATCAGTGGTTGTGGGACCCTATCCTAATAATTCGTTAAAAGCAAGTATTGTACATGTAGCGTTTGCCTCAGCAGCAGCTGTCGCCTCAGGTATCGCTGAAGCACTTAGAAGAAGAGGCGTTAACGATGTACAAGTTATTGCATGGGCTGGTGATGGCGGTACTGCTGATATTGGCATGGCTAGTCTTAGTGGTGCTGCCGAGCGTAACCATGACTTCATATACATAATGTATGATAATGAAGCCTACATGAATACTGGTATACAGAGAAGCAGTGCCACACCATATGGTGCATTGACTACAACAACTCCTATCATAGGTAAAACTGAGCATAAGAAGGATGTTGCAAGAATAATGATAGCTCATAACGTACCATATGTTGCAACAGCAAGTATTGGTTACCCACATGACCTTTATGCAAAACTACAACGAGCTAAAAATATACGTGGGTTCAAGTTTATCCACCTACATGCCCCATGCCCCGTTGGGTGGAGATTTGATCCAAAATATACCGTTAGAGTAGCTAAACTGGCCGTGGAAACCGGGATGTGGATCTTATACGAGTATTATGACAGGAAACTACACTTGTCTCCACCAAGCAGACCATATCTTGACCCCAGTAAACGTAAACCAGTCGAGGAATACTTGAAATACCAGGGAAGATTTAGAAGGCTAACGCCGGAGAAAATTGAGGAAATCAAGAAGTATATAGAACAGAATTGGGAGTGGGTAAAACGATTAATGTAATGGAAAATAAGGTTTTTACCCACCATATAATTTGCTAAACACTATAACGGCTACAGTAAAGGCAATGGCTAAGGCTACGAGAGTATATGGTTTCATTTTTATACCAACATCTGCCTCTTCATAGAATCTCACAAGACCAGCAGCTGTGAACGGGCCGGGTGCTTTCTTTCTACTAGAGCCTTTTTTTCTACTTCTACTCCTCCTACTCAAAACATTACACCACTCAGCTTCTAAGACTAAGGCATATATTATCTTTTAAACTATTAATAGTTTTTCCGAGAAACAAAGAGGGTCAAGTCAATGGAGATACGAGAAGCACAAGAATTTATACGTAGGAAATATTTTGAGCGTGACCATAGTAGAGGGTTATATGCTACATTTACGTGGTTTGTCGAAGAAGTAGGTGAGTTAGCTGAGGCGTTAGTTAAGATGAACAGAGAAATGCTTGAAGAAGAGATTGCCGACGTATTTGCATGGTTACTTAGTATAGCAAACCTATTGAATATTGACTTGGAGAAAGCATTTAAGAAGAAATACCCCTCTTAACAACCTTTATTATTTCAGCTAGTTTCTCTGGTTTCTCCTCAGCTATAGTGCCAGTAACTATAATGTCAGCTCCACTCTCTATAATTTTAGCTGCTGTCTCGGGTTCTCTTATTCCTCCACCAACTATAGTTATTAAATTAGTGTTTTTCTTCACAAGCATAGGCATAATAGGCGGTACAGGTTGTAACGCACCACTACCAGCTTCTAAGTAGATGTATTTTAAACCAAACATTTCAGCCGCCCATGCATAAGCTAATATGATCTCCGGCTTATTAGGTGGAATAGGGTAAACCCTACCCACATGAGCTACAGCTGTCTCGCCATATATGACGAGATAAGCTGTTGGTAATGGTTCTAAACCATATTTCTTAATAATAGGTGCAGCTGCTACCTGTGCTTCGACTAAATAATAGTTATCTATACTATTCATTAAAACCATATACATTACCGCATCTGCATACCGTGTTATACAATTAAGATTCCCGGGAAAGATAATTACTGGTAACCCTGTTTCTTTAAGTATTTTTGCCGTTGTATCGGCTTCCTCCGGAGTAACCCCTAGACTACCACCTATTAAAAATGCGTCAGTACCATATGATTTGACTTCATCGGCCAACTCTCCTAATCTATCTGGATCACTTGATTTATCCGGATCTATTAGAGTGAAATGAAGTTTTTCACCACTATTTATCTTATCAACTATATAGTTATTCACTTTCCCCACTAATCTCACCAGCCTCAGCACTCTTACGGAATTCTGGTTGGATCTCCCCATTTTCATATCCATCTAAAAACTCGGCGTAAACATCTACTGCTTCATATAGTTCTGGTACCTGCATCTCATAATATAATCCACATGTTCCACATGTGATCTTTGCTAATTTATAGCCGGGGATCTCGGTTTTCGCGAATTTAATAACCATAGTCCTACTGCTACAGTGGGGACATTGAAAAACATCTGGTATTCTCTTAACTCTACGAATTACTCTCTTATACTTCTTTCTCCTCCTACCCATTTTAAACACCTTTAAACACGCTAATATAGTAGTTTCCTTAAAGTAGGACTTATATTTATGTCTAATATCTCATTTATAATTTTCAGAAAAGTATCTAAATCGGGGATAATGATAGTACGATACATTTTCTTTGTATTACCAATGTATTGTATTATGAGGTGTCTACAAACTTGTTTTTTCTTTCTACTCATAACGTTTATTATAAAGTCTTTACAAGAACAATATGTTCGTGGAACGATCAAGTGATCTCTACGAGGGCTTACATAAAACCATACGGGAGGTTCTACGTTCTTATTAAATTGAAGAATAGGTTTAATGAGTCTTTTCAACGCTAGACTAGATTGTATTGATTTATCCTTTAGAAAATCCTCGGTACTCCTCTCCTCAAGATAAGCATATGTATCAGTATAGTCTATCTCAATAACTAGTTCTCCCTCCACTATATATTTTTATATAATGTTCATTAGGCCCAGCTATGATAACATAGTCTACAAGCTTAGAGGTAAAAATACCAGTATCTATTACACCATCTATTTTAAGAATTTCATTCTCTAGCTTCTCAGGATGATATACTATACCAGGTTTTATGTCTATTATATGATTACCACTATCAGTTATTACTGGGCCATCCCTCGATCTACCCATTCTAATAACTGGTTTTAAACTCATATCATTAAGAATGCCATAGACCTCCACGAGCTTATTTCTACTAACCTCTATAGGTATTGGTTTTAAATATAAGTAGGGCTTATTGTTCCACTTAGTATAGTCTGCGATATAGATCCGGAGCCTTGCTTTTTTCGCTAATATTTTCTCCCAGTAAAAAGCACCACCTCTACCTTTTACGAGATCTAGGTTATACGAGGCTTCATCAAAACCATCAATATAAATATTAAGCCTCGTATTTAACTCGAAGGGAAGATAGGGCTTTACACCATATCTTTCAATGAATAATTTAATATCAAGACTTGAGACAAAAACTTGTTTACTCTGAAGAATATTTTCTTCAATAAGCTTTTTTATCAAGAATTTTACAGTAGATCCCGTTCCTAACCCTATAATTCTAGCCCTACGTATCTCTTCTTGGAAAAACGTATAGGTAGCATCACTAACAGCTTTTTTCAAGATCTCTGTGTTCAAAATCATAACACCATGCTACAATACATAGTATTAATAAACAAAAACAATTTACAAGAATGGGCCCGCGGGGATTTGAACCCCGGGTCACGGGGAATCCCGGCCTCCGACCCCTTAGAGGCCCCGAACCCCGCATCCTAGTCCAGGCTAGACGACGGGCCCTTCCACGATACTATATTGAATTATTATGTGGTTTTTATTTTTTCGAATTATTATTTCGTTATTTTTCCATTATTTTTCTTAAGTTTTCCTCGAAGGGCGGATATACTATTCCTTTTTCAGTTATTATAGCGGTTACTAGATCAGGGTCTGTTACGTCGAATGCATAGTTTAACGCGGGTATTTCATCAATAGTTATCAATGTACCTCGTATCTTCTTTACTTCATCTGGTTTCCTCTCCTCTATTATAACATCGTTTATTGAAGAATCTAGATCTATTGTGCTTGTTGGTGCCGCCACGTAGAATGGTATATTGTTACGTTTAGCCGCAAGCGCGATCATATAAGTGCCTATCTTGTTTACGACAAACCCCTCACGAGTAATTCTATCAGCACCAACTACTACAAGATCGATTTTCTTCTTTCGTATGATATAACCAGCCATGTTATCGGTAATTAGTTTTACAGGTATACCCTCTTTCCACAGCTCCCATACAGTTAAACGTGCACCTTGAAGAACAGGCCTAGTTTCGGTGGCTATAACGTTTATCTTTTTACCCTTGTACCACGCGATCCTTATAACAGCTAGTGCCGTCCCATACCCAGCTGTGGCGAGTGCGCCAGCATTGCAATGTGTTAGTATAGTTGCTCCGTCGGGTACGAGTTCTGCCCCATATTCTCCTATCTTCGTATTAGCAGCAAGATCTTCTTCAAGTATTTTTAGTGCTTCATCCTCGATTCGTTTAAGAGCTTTATCAAGATCAACGTTATTCTCCTTCAATAATTTAACTACTGAATACATTCTATCTAAGGCCCAGAAGAGATTATGTGCTGTAGGTCTAGTTTTTTTAAGTATGTTTATTGCTTCAACTACTTTATCATAGAAGTTTTGTTCGCTAGAAACCCTATAAGCATATGCAGCAACACCTAATGCAGCTGAAACCCCTATAGCGGGTGCACCGCGTATCTCCATTTCAACTATAGCTTTAGCTAATCTATTAACATCATTACTGCATATTACTTCTTCCTCGAATGGAAGTTTTAATGTATTGATCCAACAAACGTTTTTGTTTTTCTCATCCCACCATACAGCCTTGATCTTTAGAGGATATTTTAATGAATCCATATAAACCACCATACATTTAGAATAAGTATTTTTCGGGGCATTTAAAAAGACATAAACTCTATAAAATCAATCTAATCTACTGGGTTGTAGAAAAATGCCTATGAAATATTTGATTTCATTTGACAAGAAAATTTGTAAGGGATATGTTGAAGACGAGAAAATGGCTTCGGATCTAGAGAGTAGATGGTATGGTATTAGAAAAAATAATTATTTGTACCTAGACATAGTTGAAGTAGCTTACCTTTTATTGAATACTAGGGCATCAATCGTTATGGATAACGAATTTATAATCGATCTAGATACTTTTCTCAAAAAGAACTATGAATGTTTAAAGGATTTCTTTTGGCCAAAACTAATAGTGTATAAGGATTTAAGGGATCGTGGACGCCGCGTTAAAGTATTAGATGATGATAAGTTTTTAGTTAAGGACAAGTACGGCAACTTGAGAATGGTCGTTATCTTAGAAGAAGGAAATATGCGCGACGTCTCCACTATTTTAAAACACATTGATTCCTCAATGGATAACAACCTGAAACTAGTATATGCTATTGTTAGTCTACAAGGCGATCTAACCTACTATGAGTTAACTAAGATAGAACCTAAGAGGGATTAACTTTATGGGTAAAGAGTATCTTCAACCACCTCGTGGCGTGAGAGACATAGTTGGTGAAGAGGCAGAACTATATGAGTATCTTATTAACGAGTTTAAAGAGACCGCTAGACTACATGGATATAAGCCAGTAATACCCCCTACTATCGAGTACTATAAGCTATTTGAAGCTAAGAGCGGCGAGGAAATACGTAAATCCATGTACGTATTCGAGGATAAAGCTGGTAGAGTATTAGCGTTAAGACCCGAAGTAACCGCTAGTATTACCAGGATCTACTTGCGTAAGTTGAGAGGGGAACCTAAGCCTATTAGATTATACTATGTTGCACAATGCTTTAGATATGAAGAACCCCAATATGCTAGGTATCGTGAGTTTTGGCAAGCAGGTCTTGAGATTATCGGTGATAAAGATATTAATAGTGATGTTTCATCAGCTTTTACCGCCAGCTACTTTTTAGATAGAGTGGGTGTAAAACACTATTACGTGGTTGGTAATGTGGCATTCTATAGATTATTATTAACTAAAGCAGATATATCGGTTGAGAAACAGGATCATATACTCCATTTACTTGATAAACGTGAGGTTGACAAAGCATTAGCTGAAGTTAAAAAACTAACAACTCAAGAATACTTCGAAGCTTTCTCTAGTCTCGTCGAAAAACCATTGGATAAACTTGAGGATTTTCTTAAAGAATATAAGAAGCTCTTTGGTGAGGATTCTGGAAAGTTTCGTGAAGAAATAGAAAAGACTATTTCTTTCATCGAAATACTTAAACAGCTAGGTTATAAAGCGATCTATGACCCCAAACTCGTAAGAGGGCTAACATATTATACTAGTATAATATACGAATACAAAGTGCCCGAGAAGATAAAGACTAGTATTGGTGGAGGTGGACGATACGATAACCTAACGACCGTCTATGGGGGGCCGCCGGAATACTCAACTGGGTTAGCACTTGGTCTTGATAGAATAGCCCTTGTTCTATCTAATTCAAAGGATAAGATAAGTTCTTTGGAAAAAGTCTTAATTATTACACAAAAGAAAATCCCATTAAGATATGCTTACGAAGTTCTTCGAGTATTACTTGACAATAATATAAGTGCTTGGGTATATAGAACCGACAAGATCGGTAAAGGATTAAGCCTAGCTAATAAGAAGGGGGTATTAATAACAATCATTTTAGGCGAAAAAGAATACGAGTCTAGACAAGTAACGATAAAGAATATGGTTGAAGGAAAACAAGTAATTAAACCGTTTAATGAATTCATTGAAACAATAAAAGATATTTTGAGAACAAGTGAGTAGTACCTCTTGTTTAACTATAATCTATACTTTTATTACCCGTCAATAACATAGTTAAGAGAAGCAAATAATTTTGTCTAGGTGATGCTTTCCTTGACACGTGTTAGATTAGAAAAAATTAGTGACTATGAATGGCGTATACCAAAAGGTAGTAAACCCGGTATGAGAACCGATGCTATAGTATTTGCTGATGAAGAATTATTGGAGAAAATGAAGACAGACTTAACGCTAGAGCAAGCTGCTAACGTTGCATGTCTTCCCGGTATACAGTTATATGCTTATGTAATGCCCGATGGACACCAAGGATACGGGTTCCCCATAGGCGGCGTAGCAGGTTTCGACGTAGAAGAAGGAGTCATAAGCCCAGGAGGAGTCGGATACGACATTAATTGCTTAACACCGGATACTAAGGTATTAGATGAGCATGGTGCTTGGAGGTATATTGCTGATTTAAAAATCGGCGAGAAAGTATTAGTAGATGATGGAAAAATACGTGGCGCCAAGATAATATTTTGGTTCTATAGACCTGAGAAGAGAATATATGTTATTAAAACCCGTTCAGGGTTAGTGGTAAAAGCTAGCCATGATCACCCAATTCTAACGGAACATGGAATGATCTATGCCAAAGGACTCAAGAAAGGTATGAAGATAGCTACATACCCCTTCGAAGGAGTAAGGTATGAACCTCCGCCTAAGAAACTGCTCTTAGATCAACGCGATTTCGATGAATATACGGCTAGAGAATTAGCTAAAAGAGGATTGCTACCACTGTATACGGATAATCCGAAATTGCCATTGTTGATCAAATTACTGGGATACTTTACCGGAGATGGAGCGTTTAATGGCAAGAAGACTTGGTTCTATGGAAACGTAGAGGGATTAAAAGAGATCATATCGGATATTAGGAAATTAGGTTATAAACCTTCTAGTATAATCACGCGTAGAAAGAAAGTCTACTATAATGGAAAAACAATTGAGGGAGTAGAAAATGCTATATATGTGTCAGCTAAAAGTTTTAGAAAATTACTTGAAAAATTAGGTGCTCCAAAAGGTAAGAAAACACATACACCCTTTAGAGTGCCTCAATGGATCAAAGAATTACCCTTATGGATGAAAAGACTATACTTAGCAGCATACTTTGGTGCAGAAATGAATAAGCCTCAAACAATTAATGGATATAACTTTGAGCAACCATTCATATCAATAACAAAGATAAAAGAACTAGAACAAAATGGTGTAGAGTTTTTAAAAGATATAGCTGATATGTTACAAGAATTCAACGTTAAGGTACTTGGTATTACTAGAGAAGACTATGGAGATAAAATAAGACTTAAACTTAGAATATCCACTAGACCAAGATCCTTGATCAATCTATGGTCGCGCATAGGTTATATATACAATCCTATTAGGCAGAGACTAGGATTAGCAGCTGCAACATGGCTCAAACTAAAGCTTAAGGTACTGAATGAGAGAAAACAAATAGCTAATGAAGCCGTAGAATTATATGAGACTGTAGCCAGTCCTTCTACAGTGGCATTAATGTTGATGAAAAAGTCTAGATGGATCAATAGAAGGCTAGTCGAAAGAGCTATCTATAATGAGGTTTCAGAAGTTAGAATACCAAGAAACTTCCCCACTTTTGAGGAATGGGCTAGAGAACATCTCAGTGGGGATATTATCTGGGATGAAATAGAAGAAATTAAGATAGAGGAATACAATGGATACGTATACGATATAACAGTTGATGATCCAGCACATGATTTTATAGCAAATGGTGTAATTGTTTCAAATTGTGGTGTACGTGTTCTAAGAACTGATCTTGACGAGCAAGATGTACGTCCTAAGTTGAAGGAGCTAGTAGCTACACTATTTAGAAATATCCCGAGCGGCGTAGGCGCTACTGGTAAGTTAAACTTAAGTATAAGCCAATTGGACGAGGTTTTAAACCGTGGCGTTGAATGGGCTATCGAAAATGGTTTCGGCTGGGAAGAGGATCTAGAATACATCGAGGAGAGAGGAAGCTGGAAAGTAGCTGATGCTTCAAAAGTTAGCCACCGCGCCAAACAAAGAGGAAAGAACCAGTTAGGCACCCTTGGCGCAGGGAACCATTTTCTCGAGGTTCAGGTTGTTGATAAGATCTATGATCCTGAGGCTGCTAAGGTTATGGGTATTACGCATGAGGGGCAGGTAACTATTATGATTCATACTGGTTCGAGGGGTTTGGGTCATCAGGTTGCTAGTGATTATTTGCTTGTGATGGAGCGTGCTATGAGGAAATATGGTATAAGGCCTCCAGACCGTGAACTAGCTAGTTTACCGTTTAAATCACCTGAAGCTCAGGATTATTTTAAAGCGATGGCGGCTGCTGCTAATTTCGCGTGGACTAATAGGCATATAATCATGCATTGGGTGCGTGAGAGTTTTAAACAAGTATTTCATAAAAACCCGGAGGATCTGGGGATTAAGCTAGTATATGATGTAGCACATAATATTGCTAAGATCGAGGAACACGTTGTGGATGGGAAGAAGTATAAAGTAGTTGTTCACCGTAAGGGAGCAACACGTGCATTTCCACCAGGGCATCCAGATATTCCGGCTAAATATCGTAGTATTGGACAACCAGTCCTCATACCAGGTAGTATGGGTACTGCAAGCTATATACTAGTAGGTACACGTAAAGGTGCACGTACATGGTATAGTGCACCACATGGTGCTGGTCGTCAAGCATCGCGTGGCGAAGCCATTAGAAGATATCACCCGGATCGTGTTGTTGACGAATTAGCTAGGAAAGGTATTATGTTAAGAGCGGCTACTCGTAGAGTTATTAGTGAAGAGGCTCCACAAGCATATAAGAATGTAGATAAGGTTGTAATGGTTGCCCATAAAGTTGGTATTGGAAAACTTGTTGTTAGAATGAGACCTATTGGTGTTGTGAAAGGTTAGAAAAATACTTCTAAAACAACAACAGTCAATGCTAATAACGCGTAGCCCGTGATATTTTTAAACCAATACCCCCTACTAATCATTGAAGCGATCATTATAGACTCAAACACTGAAGCATATGTTATACTTTTAACAAGTTCACCACCCAATATTCCCGAGTTAAAGTTTTTCATTAATTTAAACATTATGATCACCACAAATAACAACACTAAGACATATACGAAGTATATCCTACCCTTCTCTAACAATGTTCTTCTAAGTCCTCTTATCCCTTCAACAATATTAAGAATATATCCAAAATATCGCGGAGTCCCCCTAGTATACTCTATAGGTGCTAATACAAGTCCTAGGACCCGCTTAGGTAATGGAGGTAATTTGAATACACTTATAGTTTCCACTGGTTTAAAACCAAGTTTTAACAAGTCAGCTAATTTATCTACTGGAAAACCATATCTCCTACCAACCACTATGATCGCGTGATCAATGGGGATACCTTGTCTAACACTAGCATATAAGTCTTCGAGTAAAACATTTACTTTATCCTCTATGAGTAATACCCCGCGGGACAAATACCATAGTAAAACACCAATTAAAACAACTATTATAAGATGTAATGGGATCAAAGCAGGATATATAGTAACTATTAATGGGGTGGAAAATACAAGTATTAATGTAGGAAACGTAAACAACACTCCATTAAAATACATTGTAAGATCAGATAATTTATAGACTAAGAGAAAAGCAAAAACCGATAATAGTGCTATCAAAAATCCGAACACCATACCGGGAATAGGGGTAAAAGGCAACATAAAATACGTTAACATACCAAGCAATATTATCAGGTACGACTCGTAGAGAGTATCAAGTATTGAAGAATAACCTTCGATCTTTGACCGAAGACCACGTAGTTCTTCACGTATAAATGACTCAACATATGTTAAGGTATCATTAGTAGATACAAGTACCTCGGAATAACCCTCGAAAAACCTAGATACCCTCTCACTTGGAATAACCCTCGATAACAAACGTATGCAGGTATAAGGGTCTGGATTCATCCTCGACAATAAAGTATATCTCTTAGCTATCTCCAGATACGAACTAGGAAGCATAAGTTTCTTCTTAGAAGCTTCTTCGAGTACTTCGTCAAGTCTTAAACCACTAGCCTCCATTGTTAATAAGATCGATAAAAAATCGAGAAACTCGTTTTCTAACCTAAGCTTATGAAAATACTTCTGTATAAAAGGCTTTAATATAAAAAATAATAACGTTAAAGACGCAGCCAACAATACTAAGTATAATACACTAGGTAGTATGTTCAACTTGTAAAACCTCGCCTTCAAGCATTTCGTAGTAATAATTGTTTAGCTCAAGACTTAAAGAATCAATTCCAAATACTCCTCTAGAGACTAGTTTTTCTAGAAAGGCGGTTCTTGAGACTAGTTCTTCTATAAGAATTTCTTTTTCTAAGATACTCGTTAATCTTACTGTTTTTTCAACGAGATCATCTGGTTTTTTAGGCATAAACCCCTTAGTAGGGCTATATCTAAATATCTCATATTGTTTTAAATCACCACCCACTTCATATACGTTTTTCACCCTACGTATACCGTGAACGTTTTCCATAACAACAATACACCATATATTAGATAAGAGCTTCTTCGGGATCGATATAGGGGGTGAAATTAGTCTTTCTAACGCTGAGCTCGCCGATTCTGCATGAAGTGTAGCTAAGACACCGTGTCCCAGACGAGAGGCTTGGACAAGTAGTCTTGCTTCAACACCCCTTACTTCACCAACAACTAGATAATCGGCTCTCCTCCTTAAACTAAACCTCAGCAAAGAATACATATCAATGTTTACGCCTTCACCAACACTAACTACACGTTCGACAAGCGGATCCCAATAGCCAGTTGAACCCATTAATTCCGGCGTATCTTCAATAGAAACCACTCTCCTAGATGGAGGGATTAATGTTAGTAGTGATTGAAGCAATGTTGTTTTACCACTACTAACGCCGCCAACTATTAGTATAGAGCCTCTAAACTCCATGACAAGCCATAGGTAAGACGCTATTAACGCTGATAACGTCCCTGAATCTATTAATTTAGTTATTGTCCATGGAGATATTGGTTTTTTACGTATAACAAAACTACTTCCTTTTCGAGATACTTCTCTTCCATATGTAAGACTTATTCTTAAACCTTCTGGAGTTAAGCCTTCAGCTACTGGATGTGTATATGATAAGTGTTTCCCGATCTTCCTAGCTAGACTTAAAACTATTCTATCTATCCCTTTCTCGCTGACTTTTATATTAGTTTTCATCCATCCATACCAACTATATTTCCTATGAATAATACTAACATACTGGTCATCAGCACTACTAGCTATTTCCTCGATATAAGGATCTTTTACTAATGGATACAGAGAACCATAACCACTAGCTACTTTTTTATAGTAATACGCTATGTTAAGTGGTTGTTTACTAAATATTTGTCTAAGTCTCTCATCATTAGATGAGGCTATTGTTTTCTCGATACATACTAAGTCTTCACAATAAGGATTGATCGCGTAGATTCTGGACACCGCGTATATTATTTCGTCGTCATATTCCGGTTCTACTACTATGTATTCAAGAGACCCGTTTCTATTACCAACTACTACTTTTATCTCATCATCAATAGTGTATTGCTCAATAGGTTTAACTATCTTAACAGGCTCTACTCTGGACTCTATAATAATACTTTTAATAAGATCTTCAAACCTATCCATATTGATCAAGTTTATAGGATTAGAAAAATATGTAAATAGTTTAAACATTTTTGATAACACAGTAGAACACCTTAGGGAGAAACAATATCTGATGAGGACTCTACTTTACGATCTCTATTAAGTGAGGTTCTGTTTCTCCATCATCATACTTAACTATGATATAATGCTTAATACTTGTATCTAGTCGCTGATCGAGAAATATGTTTATGCTCTTCGTAGTACCGGGATCTATTGGTATGTTTAGTTTCTTCGTAATATTCAATGGTAAGATCTCTATCTCGTTAATAGTCGTAGGTGCTGTACCTATATTGGTTATTTTCACGTTTATAACAGTACTGTTTTCTAACACTACCATCCTAGAAGATACTATACTTAATGAAGCATATTGTTGTGCCGATGATAATGAGTTTACAACATAATTGTAGATGATTATACCACCAGCTACTGTTATGATCAATAATAAAGCCGTAGCTATTAAGGGTGAAACAGCCTTCATTAAAACCACCTCCTAGTATTTGGAAAATATAATAGGTTGTGTTCGATTATGAAATACTTATAAAGTCTATGAGGAGCGGGGCTTAAGCGAAACTATTGGATTTACCAATGGTTCTATTCGTTAAAAATGGAAATAATAAGATATGTTAACGGGAGAGGGGTAGGTTTATGGCAGCAACCATTGATGAGAAATATAGGGCGATAAGCCCAGCCGAATTTTTCCTAAAATACAGGGAAATAGCTGGTTTCTCAAACCCAGCTAGAGCTATATACCAGGCTGTCCGTGAGCTTGTAGAAAACGCCTTAGACGCTACTGACGCCCATGGAATTCTGCCAAATATTAAGATAACAATACAAAAAGCTGATCCCGAACAAAACTTCTATAAGATAACAGTCGAGGACAACGGTATAGGAGTACCACCTCATATAGTCCCTGAAGCATTTGGCAGAGTTCTTTTCAGCTCAAAATACATTCTAAGACAAACACGTGGAATGTATGGTCTTGGAGTAAAAATGGCAGTTTTATACGCTCAAATGACAACTGGTCGCCCCGTAGAAGTGATCACGAGTAAGCCTGGCTTGAAGTTTATTTATCAATTCAAGCTTAGAATCGATATTAATAAAAATATGCCAATAGTTGTTGAAAGAAGCACTATTAGAAAGAATAGAGATTGGCATGGAACTATAGTATCGCTTGTACTAGAGGGAGACTGGAGTAAAGCACGTAGTAGAGTTTTAGAATACATTAAAAGAACAGCAATAGCTACACCCTATGCTAATATTACATTGATCACCCCCGAGAACAATATTATTTTCTATGAAAGAGTAGTGGACAAATTACCTAAGCCACCAAAGGAGGTAAAGCCTCATCCCTATGGTATTGATCTCGAGGTTTTAAAGAGAATCGTAGTTAATTCTAAGTATTCAACAATATTCGATTTATTAATACATAGTTTTCAAAGTGTTGGAGAAGTAACTGCTAAGAATATATTAGAGAAAGCAAGTATAGATCCATCTAAAGATCCCAAGAAACTAAGTGAGCATGAATTATTAAAATTAGTGGATGCTATGAAAAACTATGATAAATATAGACCACCGAAGGCAGATGCATTATCACCGTTAGGTTCTGATATTATAAAAGCTGGTTTAAAGAGAATGTATAAACCAGAATTTGTAGACGCCGTTACAAGAAGACCATCTACTTACCAAGGACATCCCTTCATAATTGAAGCTGGAATAGCATATGGTGGTAAAACACCAGTTAGTGAACAAGATAAACCGATCGTTTTAAGGTATGCAAATAAAATACCACTACTGTACGATGAAGGAAGTGACGTCGTAACTCTGGTTGTCAAACAAGATATTAACTGGTCTAATTACCTCGTAGAACTACCAGCACCGATACTAGTGCTTGTCCATATATGTAGTACTAAGATTCCATTCAAAGGAGTCGGAAAGGAGAGTATAGCGGATGTTCCAGAGATAAGGCGTGAGATCAAACTAGCCATATCCGAAGTTGCACGTAGACTCCGAAGATTTCTCTCAAAGAAGAGGAAAGAGGAAGAAATTAGGAAGAAAGTGGTTAACATAGCTAAATATGTGCCGGAAATAGCTAGGGCCTTAGCGATAATCTCCAACGGACATAAGCTTGATGAGAAAAAACTAGTGGATAAGATAATAGATATAATAGTGGCTAGAACTGGTTTATCGCCAAATGACGTCAAACGTGTTGTAGAAAACGTTGAAATAGGTACTTAAGGGTGAACGTTAATGAGTATTTCTAAAACAGACAAATTTGCCAGAGAAAGATGTATAACTATTCTTCGAGAAAAATTCTCAGAAATAGTGAAGAACATTATTGAGGGAAAAAGACCAGTAATTATAATGCCCAAGAGAATACTCACTAACACGATCTATGATGAGAAAAACAAGTTACTACTACTAGGGCCAGAGATGCAGAGAAGAAGTTTTCTCGATGTTAACGAGTCTAAGAAATTTATGCAAACGCTATTAATGGCCTCAATAATATATGAGGCTTTAATTAATAATGAATACCCAACTATACGTGACCTATACTATAGGGGGAAGCACACGATAACATACCGCGACCTACATGGTAGGCTTCATCACGAGAATACGTGGGATGAACAACGTGAATCAGATTCTGTGATAAGAGATCTAGAGGTATACCTAGGATTACTACGTGAAGAATTATTAATACTAAGTAAAGAGAAGGGTAAGGTAGTCGGTAATCTTGTTATAAAAAGTGGAGATGACGTTATAGATCTTAGTAAAATGGGTCATGGCGCGTACTCTATAGAACCAACGCCTGATCTGATCGAGTTTAAAGATGTTGATGCAGAATATGTATTGGTTGTCGAGAAAGACGCTGTTTTCCAACAATTACACCGATATGGTTTCTGGAAGAAATACAAGGCGATACTAATTACTAGCGCGGGACAACCAGATCGAGCTACACGTAGATTTGTCCGTAGGTTAAATGAGGAGTTAAAACTCCCAGTATATATATTAACCGATAGCATACCTGCAGATGAGGTTGTAGTAATTAAAGACCTAGAATCTAATGAGATAAAGATCGGGCCTGTAGAAGAGTTAATAGGTAAATACTTTGAGAAAGGAAAAATAAGAGAAAGGGTCATAGCACCAATAGCAGTTGCTTCATGGGATCCTTCAAGTGGAAAAATAGAGTGGCGCCCTGTAGGCTATATGTATAGGCATTGGATTAAAGATAAGATACTACGGATAAAGATCAAGGGTAGAGGTATAGTAAGAGTAACTAAAGCACATTCACTATTTGTTTTCCGTAATGGTAAAATTACGGTAGAGTCTGCATATAAGATAAGGCCTGGTGACTACATAGTTGTTGCCGAGAGAATACCTATATTTAACGATAATAGCAACGAATATCGCGTTATAAATGTTGCTAGACTATTACTTAGTAACAAGGAATTATACAATAGTCGTTTCAAACTAGAAAACAGTTTATGGTTAGGTATTGAAGATGGTAAAGAAATACGCTTAGCGGAAGCCTCAACTATTGATATTGATAAAGCATCTTATGTAAGACTTTCACGTTCGAGGAAAAAAGTAAATAATAAAATAGTAGTTGATGAGGAGCTAGCATGGGTATTTGGACTTTATACCGCTGAAGGAAGCGCGTTTAACAATAGATATATAGTCTTTAACCTAGGTTCCCGCGAAGAAGAAAAAGCACAGAGACTAGCTAGTATTATAGAGAGAAAATTCGGATTAAAACCCATAGTTAAACGTGATAAAGGAATGAAAGTTATCATAATGTCGCGTATTATGTATTTAGTATTTAAATCACTAGGGATCCTTGGTAAAGCTAGAACAAAAAGAGTACCAGGCATAATAATTAATTCGCCAAAGAAGGTAATTCTCTCATATTTAAAGGGGCTTTTTGAAGGAGATGGTAGCATAGATAGGTATGGTGATATAATCTATTCTACAAGAAGTAAAGTGCTTTCCAAACAAGTATTCCTAATTTTACAAGCACTAGGCGTTAATCCCTCGCTCACAATTAATAGTGAGGACTTAATAGTGAGAGTAGGTAAATCACATTCTAGAACACCATCAGGTATATACGCGTTCTTTACAAAGAAGAATTCCACTAAATCATTAACTTCGGAGCCCACATATGGATTACCTATTGAAAAGGAAGTTAAAAGAAAATTGATACGTTTAATGAATCAAGGATTAACATCGTATTCTAGTAAAAACACAACTATTTCAAAAACAAAACTAGCCCTATTAACTTCTCAAAAATTACTTCAAATACCACGAGATTACGACTTGATAATCACAGGTGATATAGTTTTAGCTAAGGTAGTGTCTGTTGAAGAAGAAGAATATGAAGGTTATGTCTATGACTTCGCTGTTCCATATACAAACTCGTTTATAGGAGGATATGGTATTGTATATCACAACAGTGATCCCTACGGGTGGTATATCTATAGTGTCTTTAAGATCGGTTCTATAACGTTATCGTATGAAAGCGAGCGACTTGCAACGCCTAATGCTAAGTTCATAGGTGTAGCTATGACAGATGTTTTTGGAGATTCTATAGTGAGGAAAATACTGAGAAAATCTAAGAAATTAGGTGATAAACCAGTTGATGAAATATTGAAACTACCCCATAAGAAGCCCTATTTAACAGAGCAGGAGAGGAAAAACTATATAATTAAAGCAAAACCAAAAGATGTTGAACGAGCCGTTGAATTAATCGGGTATGATGTCGCTGAGGCTTGTTTAGAGGATCGCAGTATCAGATCTATGATAAGGAAAAAGAAAGAGGGAATAACTGGTTATCCATGGTTTAAAACACCAGAGTGGATTAGAGAGCTGTGTATATTTTTTAAGACATTATCTAAGCTTGAGATAGAAGCTATGGCAAGTAAAGGTTTGAAATTCCTTGCAGATAAATATATACCTGAGAAAATAGAGACTGGTGACTACATAGACTAAAAAACCCCTCTCCCAAGTAATACGATAGGTTCCTGTATTTTCTGCAGATAATCACTCATTATATCCTCGGCCTCCCTATACGTAATGTCTTTAAATAAAACCCTATATCCAGGCTGACAATGCGCTAATCTATCAATATCTGGCTGTAACACATGTAAAGCAACTGCATACCCACCCATAGTTTGTGAATCAGACATTAAAACAATAGGTTTACCATTAGGCGGTACTTGAACATAGCCTCGATCAACCGGGATAGAGGGTAAACGCCCAAGTTCTTGAGCAGATTTAAGCGGTGAACCCTCAAGCCTATACCCTAACCGATCCGATTCATGGCTTACATAATAGTAGTTCTTAAATAGTTGATCCAAATCCCATAATAAATCGCTATGTACACCTGGAGTAGCCCTCAACTCAAGCGTCTGATCCTCTAATGGAATATATTGTATGAAGGGGTTAAATGGAGGTTCTAGATCTTTTACTCTATACCATATACTAGGTTCTGGTAGTAGGTAAGACTCCAATATAAGACCGGGGTTTAACCCTTCTGGATAACAACCTATTTTACCACGTAAATAAGTTGATCTACTTCCCAGCACCATTGGACATTTAATACCACTATATATGCTTAGATAGTTGAGAGGACTTAGACCAGGTTTTATAGTTATAACCGATCCTTTCTTAACATATACTGGTTTCCACGTATTATGTTCGATTCCATTCACGTATATTTTCTCGGCTCCTCCAGTTACACATATTATTGTATCATTTAATACTTCGGCCGTAAATACACCAATAACTTCGATAACGGCACTAAATGGGTTATTTCCGATCAATACATTACTATATACGTAGGAGATCCTATCTAATGCCCCAGCTACAGGCACGCCGATGTTTCTAAAACCGTATCTTCCAATATCCTGTATAGTCGCTATTCCAGTAACAGATCTAATTCTCAATATCTTAACCAATATAATCCCCTATGAACACGTCCTGAAGCTCTTCATACTCTCTCTTCGTGATCGATTTAAACACTATATAATCACCGGGTTTTATGGGCATAGGATCTTTTCTAGTAAAATCGAACATTCTTAACGGTGTACGTCCTATTATCCGCCAACCACCTGGACTTTCAATGCTATATACTCCAGTTAATCGTCCCGCTAAACCCACTGAGCCAGCTGGAACTTTCAGACGTGGTTTTTCTAATCGAGGAACTATAAGTTTATCGTCGACTTCTCCTAAGTATATAAAGCCTGGTGTAAAACCGATCGCATAGCATAGGTATTTTCTACTAGTATGGATTCTTATGATCTCCTCTTTACTTAAACCAGTTATATGGGCTACGTCATATAGATCTGGGCCATAATCATCTCCGTATACAACTGGTATCGCCCATTCTCTTCGTTTATAGAGTTCCTCGTAGGATCCGGAATACTCGTTTAACTTGTTTAAAACGCCTTGAATCATTTTATTTAATTTATCTATATTGTCTTCTCTAGGGTCATAATAGATCGTTATAGCTGATAAACCGGCTATTATTTCGTATTTTTCCCTATTAAGCTTATTTAGTAAGGCATAGTAGATCATGTGAACTTTCTCTATGCATTCACGACTAACTTCTCTACAAACCTCTATGGTTAAAGCATATCCGCCACTTGGGATTATTCGTGGAAGTTTTTTATTCAAGATAGGATCTCACCAAGTGGTTTAAGTTCAATACCCACTTCTCTTAATTTCTCATTAACTCTACGAGCAAATTCTATGGCATCGGGGGTATCGCCGTGAATACATAATGTATGAGCTTTGATCTCTACTTCATATCCATCAATACTTTTCACAATCCCCTTATCTATTATCATCAAAGCTTGTTCAACGGCTTTTTCAACATCTTTTATAACAGCCCCTGGTTTACCACGAGGAACTAGTCTACCATTGCGTTCATAGGCTCTGTCGATGAATGCTTCATAGGCAACACGTAATCCATATTCTTCTGCTTTTAAAACCATCATTGAACCGTATGGTGCGACGAGTATTAACTTCTCATTATATGCCTTAATAGCCTTAACAATGGTTTCAGCATAGTCCTCCCTCGTCCAAGCCATATTATAAAGGGCACCATGTGGTTTAACGTGTTGCATTACAAGATTTTCAATACGTAGAAAAGCGTCTAATGCGCCTAACTGGTAGATGATATAAGTGTATAGTTCATCGTTTTTGATCTCCATAGGTCTTCGACCAAACCCCATAAGATCAGGGAATCCAGGATGAGCTCCTACTGCTTTACCTAGTTTCTTCGCGATCTTGACCGTTCTCCATATATTAAACGGATCACCGGCGTGGAAACCGCAAGCGATATTAACTGAGGTAACATATGGGAAGAGTTTTTCTTCATTAACTAAGCTCCATCTACCATAGGATTCGCCAGCATCAACGTTTAGATCTATAGTGCGAACCAATTCAAAGCCCCAGTTAAAATACTATACCATGTGGTAGTCTATGAAGTTTTCTTTAAAATAATGAAAAACACTGTATAAAAATTAAAACTATATTCGGTTGAAACGCTTAGGTTAGCAATCCCACTAAAGTAACACTTTTATATTGATCATTATAGATAATAGTGAGTAGTTGAGCAGGAGGGTTTGTGTTATGAACTACCTAAAAACTCTATCTCTTCTATTCATTCTAGCCTTACTACTAGCGCCAGTATTAGCAAGTGCTTCCTTAATACCACGTATGCCAAATAACAAGGCGAGATTACTCATAAGCTATGATCCATTCATGTTCAACACTAGAGATATAGAGTTTTATGGTGCACGGATAATTTATCGTGTAAGTATAGCACCTGTATTAATAATAGAGATCAGCCAACGCTCAATCCCCCTACTCTATAAGGTAAACGGTATCATACATATGTCTCTAGATGAGAAAGTCCGTATCTCTAGTGATACAATACCTTGGGGAGTATCATATATTGGAGCACCGAACGTCTGGGATACTACTAAGGGTCAGATAGATGTTAATGGAGATGGAAAAGGAGATATTGAGGTCGCAGTCATTGATACCGGTGTAGACTATGACCACCCCGATCTAGACGATAATATTGCATGGTGTGTAGCAACATTAAACGGGCAAATAACCAGTGATTGTTATGATGGAAACGGGCATGGAACACATGTTATAGGCACTATTGCCGCCGAGTTAAATGGTGAAGGAGTAGTAGGTGTGGCGCCCGAGGTCGAGATCTACGCAATAAAAGCATTAAATGATCAGGGAAGCGGATATATAAGTGACATAGTAACAGCGATCGACTTAGCAGTTAAGGGTCCTGATGGTGTTGTTGATGTTGATGGTGATGGTGTTATAGTTGGTGATCCGGACGATGATGCTCCTGAGGTGATTAGTATGAGTCTCGGAGGATCAAGTGATGTGGATGAACTACACAACGTTATAATTTCGGCTTATAACTGGGGCATAACTATAGTTGCCGCCGCAGGCAATGATGGTGCAAGCTCGCCCTCCTATCCAGCGGCTTATCCGGAGGTAATAGCTGTAGGTGCCATAGATAGTGATGAGCAAGTGCCATACTGGAGTAATAGGAATCCAGAAGTAACAGCTCCTGGTGTTGATATTCTAAGTACTTATCCAGATGATTCTTATGAAACACTTAGTGGTACCTCGATGGCAACTCCACACGTATCAGCCACAGTAGCACTAATACAAGCAGCCAGACTAGCCAACGGACTACCAGTATTACCACCGGGTACTGAGGATGACATGGATAATACTACGATTAGAGGAATACTACACATTACGGCAAAGGATCTCGGAAGTAGTGGTTATGACTATCTATATGGTTATGGCGCAATACAAGCAGATGCAGCCGTAAACGCCGCAATCGGTACAACAGGCGGCGGTGGTGGAGGTGGTGAAGGCGAAGGTGAGACGCAGCAACTACTTCAAAATCCCGGTTTCGACAATGATGCTAGTGGATGGTACTTCTACCCCGGTGACTATATCGATAATGCACAATGGCTAAGCAGTTATAATGGTAGGGACGGGGTTGTCGTAATGTATGGTACGTTGCCAGCTTGGAGCTTCCACGTCGATGACTGGGCATTTATTGGGCAATACGTTGCATTCCCATCATCAATGACTAGTGGCGCGATCGAGGTAGAATACTATGCCACGTCAGAGGGAGCATCGATGACTGTTGTAGTGGGTATCTACGATACCGAGAACAATCAGTGGATATGGTATGATACGGTAGATGCTACACAAGGATCTTGGCAAACAATAACAGTAACTATACCAAGTGATGTACTATCACAAGTAGCTGGTAAACAATACTTATTCCTGGTAGGAGTAGGAGCTAGTGACTTCACACTATGGTGGAGTACCGACGTATACTTCTACGTAGACCACGCATACCTAACTGTTACAAGCTAAACTCTTTTTTCTACTATCCCATACTATTTCTATTCAGAATCCCCGACATAGTTATAGCGGTGTCTAAAGTTTACAGAAAGTCTACTTTAGTATTGATAAGTATATTACTCAAAACTGATACAGGGGATATAATTGTTTAAAAAGTTAATGTTAGTTTCAATAATATCTGTGAATATGGGATATACACTATTCCTATTTCCTCTTCTAGGAGTACTTTATCCTAAAAGAATTCCATTTACTATTAATAACCTACTAGCATTTACGTTTGTGGATACTTTTTGGGGCATATTATTTGCCACATTAATCCACACTATATCATATGTAATTAAAAAGGTTAAAATCAATACTAGTATAGTTAGAGTCACGTCATTATCTATAATAACGCTATGGATCATCTCCTGGTCGATTTCAATACTCTCGGTCAGCGATCCAAGTAAAATGACAATGGACGATATAATAATAATAGGTGCTGATGGCGTAGCAGCAATAATAACTGGGATTACGTTCTTAGCCCTAGCTAAAAGGATCAATATTAATATAACAAAATAACCACATCACCGGATCTATTCTTGTCAGCTGAGATAAGTTATCGAATAATCCATAAACAGACATAAACAGGGATTCAAACATGAATTAGAGAGTGAGTCAAATAAAGCGTCTGTTCTCTCTGGGGATTAACGGTTTCAACGGTTATGCTGTTAAGCATACCCATTACATCATTAGAGAAGGCGCTATGCTATGGTTAAACAAGCGGCTTTTTATTTAGTTGGACGAGCATATGTTACCTCACTCCTCGAGGAGCTTAATAATGCATCTTATGATGTCCTCCTCATTATCAACACCTTTACAGGCTTTGATGAGCCCCCAAGCCTTTATGGCTTTAACCACTTCCTTACATAGAGTGCGTGTTTCCTCTAAGCACTTAATGTCCTCTTCGAAGAGGATGCGTGGACCCTCTCCTGGGACGTAAAACACGTATGCTTTAACCCTCAACTGCCTAGGCTTAATGATCGCGTATCCTTTACTCAGGTTGATCCTAATTAGATCAGCGTGAAGAATCTCAGTCACTTCAAGGAATATCTCGGTGAGCCTAGCTCTTCCCTCTTTAACAAACTTACTCACTGCCTGCTTACTCACACCTAACTCCTTAGCTACCTCAGACTCACGCTTACCGTCACCGTATACAGCTAGTAGAGCCTCCTCCATTCTCTTTGGTAACTTAAGCATAATTGCCATCCTCGGAACCCCCGTGGTTCTCCTTCATAACGTTAAGTACCGTGTTTACGAATTCCCTCGCCACCTCAGCGTTTGCCATCCCAACAGCATAGTACCTTCCTCTAGCATCAACTAGGATGACTACATGATTCTTACCAGCAAAGAAAGCTATTGCTATCGCTAATGCTACAAGGAGTAGCACACTTACTAACCAAACTGCAACAGCTGCTAGGTTCGAGAATATTGACCTACCGTAAACGTCTCTATAGAGAAATCCCGCCACAATAGATACTAGGTATGCTGAAACCACAGCCGTAGCTATAGATGCTTTCACGAGGAACCTTCTGTAAGAAGCCGCAGTAAACATAAGGTACATGAGGAGAAAAACACCCATTATTACAGGTATTACCATTAAGGGGAGGTACACAGGGTACGGGTATATACCCTTAACCATAACATACATCAGCGGAAGAATCATCACTAATATGAATGGTACTAACAACGCCTTAAAGTACTTCACTAACCTACCCCTGCTTAACTCGTTAATGTCAAAGATCTCAACAATGTCCTTCACAACATACCTAAGGACAGGCTTAGGGAAACCATACTCGAGCACTACGCACCCATTACGAATAATTACGCGCTTTCCGATAGCCATTAGGTTTATAGCTATGCCAGTAGGGAAAAGCACTAGGAAGCAAGTCTCTACATGCGACACAGCAGCAATTAATGCGAAGGTAAATAATATGAGTGCTATGTTATTCAGGATTGCTGGAAGACCTGAATACGGTAAGGGCCGCATTTTATACTCGTTCACCACAGTTCACCTAAGTAAACCTAAAAACGTTTACCTTAATAAGCTTTGCTTTAAATAAAGCGTTGCGTTACACGTAAACGCGTCTAAAGTAAATACGTAAGTGAGGAATAAGACTATCCAAGAGATTACCCAAGCAACTTTAGCATGGCTAGCTCCACTATTGGTCTTAAAGGTTTTTGCTTATGAATACAGTAAGACATTCACGGTAACACGTAACATGAGCTTTAATGACGCAAGTCTGAGGTCCCACGCCCTTACCCTATGGATCTATAGCAAGGAGATGTCAATACTAGTATAAGTAACCCTTTAAGGAACTACTAGCGTTCTATGCGAGGTGAGGAAGAAGTTAACAGAGGATCGGTAGACTTCGGGAAACCCTTCTTGATCTCCTTTAGCAACTTCTCAATGCGAGTACTGTAATTCCTCTCCTCAATGTACTCATCAGAATTCTTGAGCGTCATTAGTACCCACTTCGATAGCGCCTCCCTCAGTAGAATTAGAGAAGGTTGCAGATATTTAAAAGCAAGTAGAATTGTGCTAGAGTCTTAGATTGTATCTCTGTAAAGTTTTTGAACTTATGTTCTAGGTCTGTTCATCGCTGATGATCAGCTGAGACAGGTTTATTCATCCCCTTTTCCTCAACGGGTCTTTCCCGTGGATTCATCATTCTTCTACATACTTTATTATCTCGTGGAATGTATTCTTTTTACAATATGGGCAATAGTGGTAGAAGTTTTCGAACTCTTTGTCAAGTGGAAAACTAACATATAGTTTCCATTCACGTCCACATTCACGGCATTTGAGTATCCAATAGGTCATTTTTTATCACGCTTTCTCAGAATCCCTTTCTCAATTAACATGTTTAATGCTTTCTTAAGAGTTTTTCTAACTATATATCTCTTGTTTAAGTTACCAAATAACCGTATTGCTGTAGCTCTTATACTACCAGTCCTGGTTAGGTCAAGGAGTATTTCATGTTCATGCTCATCTAATTCATCGGCAAGGTATCTTAAAGCGATCCTAGCTATATCGATTGGCTCTAACCCCATATAGGGGTCTTCAGGCTCCAAGTGGTCAAGCCTTTGAATTACTTTGAATTCAATAATAGTAACCCAGTCATCCTCTGTTATATCCGGATATACTTTCTTTAACTCCTCTATAAGTTCTTCACGCGAACTAAAACCATCTTTTAAAGCATCTTGATCAGTTAATTCCTTCACTTTTTTATGATAAACCCGCTCAATACTGATCTTAGCGATTGGTCTTCCACCGCCATGTACGATCATTTCACGATATTTAGGTTTAACTATGCCTTTACGTATAGTTGCTGTTTTACGGCCTTCAACAATATCCCTTATATACCTACCTTTAACCATGATATGGCGACCGAGAAAACGGGCTTTAACCATCTCGGGATAAACCCATTATATTTAAGATTAGGCTTGATAACTAGGTATTGGCCTTTTACTCAAATATATTGGCATAGTAAGAGGTGTCTTAGGATAACCTTTTGTCTCCTCCTCGATCAACTCTATAAACTCCTCGATACTCATTACTCTTTGATCATTTGTTCTTCTAACGCGAACATTTATAGTATTACTCTTAACCTCACGTTCACCAACGACTATTATATACGGTATCCATTCACGTCCAGCATCACGTATTTTCTTACCAAGGCTTTCATCTCGATCATCAACATCTACTCTAAAGCCGCGATCCATTATCTTCTCCGCAACCTTTATGGCATAATCAAGATATTCCCTAGAAACCGGGATAACCCTCACTTGTACGGGGGCTAGCCAAGTCGGTATATATGGTGTTTCACCACGTTTCTCCATTAAAGCAGCTGTATCAAATACTGTATAGATGTAGCGTTCAACTCCACCTATCAATGCAGTATGTATTATTACTGGATGGTGTTCTTCACCTTTTTCATCAACATAACGTATGTTAAACCTTTTTCCATTCCCTACATCGATCTGGAAAGTCGCTATTTCCCTTGGTCTCTTAAGATTATCGATAATATGATACTCCACATTTAAAACCCAGTAATATATACCAGATGGGATCACATTTATCAATACTGGATAATTTTCTCTCTTTACGAACTCTATCAAAACCTCCCTGTACTCATTAAAGAAATCCTCAGTAACGTTATATAGTGCTACGTATCTCCTACCTAGTTTTCCTATTTCCTCCATGATCTTCTCCTGTACTTTCTTAGAAACCTCAATAGCCTCCTTTAGATCACGTGTTAATATATGGAGGTCTGGCATGTAGAATTTACGTAGTCTAAAACATAGATTAAGTTCTCCTCTTTGCTCTAAACGATAACTATCAGCTAATTCAAACATGCCGAAGGGCAGATTCTTATAACTTATGATCCAATCACGTAACATAGCGAATTGCTGATGACAAGCAGCGTATCTTAACACAAAACGGTTATTCTCCACGTTTAACTCGTAAAGCCTATCACCAAATAAGAGAGCATGTTCAAGAACTGGTTTTTCTGATAAGTTAAACATATTTGTACCCATAACTCGGAAAACCGGAATTCCTAGTTCTCTAGCTATTTGCCAAGCATATTGCATAACAAGATCCATTATTACCGTAGCATGGGGACCATACCTCATATGTCCATGATCACTCATAGGTTCCCATTCGAATCCAAATTTACGACAATAATCATTTACGCGGTTTACACCACCTTCAAGCTCTTTACCAAAAACTTCTTTATCAACTAAGATCTTTAGATCAGGATAATTGTTGTAATCAAAGTTCTTAGGGTCATAGATCTTACCGTCAGGAGTTAATATATAGAATTTCTTCTCGTACTCCCTTTTTATAACACCAGTTTCGGCTCTTATAGTCTTAGATAACTCGCTTAATGGATGACCATAACACTCTATCATGAATTCCTTATACCAGCCGAAAGGTGCGCGGAAAACCTTAACATTATAGGCGTTACTGGTTTTGTTTTCAAATATTTTCAAGAGATCTAATGCTTTCGCAGGCGGTGCTAAATCACTTGATAAATGCGCATAGGGATAGATTAATATCGTAGAAGGCTTTACTTGCTTCACAACTTGTTTAACTTCTTCAATAGCTTTATCAACTACTTTCTCATTATCATTAGATTCTACTGTTGTAAATATCACAAGTACATTTTCAAACTCGCCTGATTTCCTCTTATCATCTACTTCCTCGTAAT